>JAYZWP010000318.1:0-3229 GCA_036142245.1 Pseudomonadota bacterium
ATCCGCATCCGGACGGGTTCTGGAACGCCGCCCGGATGATCCGCAAGATGGGGTTGCCCGAGCCGGTGTTGAGCCAGGTCCTGAAAGACGGGGCGAAACGGCTGTACGGTTTGAACTGAACCCGTTCCGCCCGCCGGGCGAACATCGGTTCGCCCGGCGGGCGTCGCGTGGGCTGCCTCAGAAGGGCCGATCGCCTTGCAGTGAAATGCGGTGCAGCAGGCGGCGGTGGCCGTGATAGTCGTTGACCGGATAGTGCTGGCAGGCGCGGTTGTCCCACATCGCCAGGGCGCCGACACTCCAGCGGAAACGGCACTGGAACTCCGGTTTGCGCTGATGCTGATAGAGCGCTTGCAGCAGCGGTGCGCTCCCTTCCTGCGTCCAGCCGTCGAATCGCACCGCGTGCGCCTCGTTGACGTAGAGAATCTTCTCACCGGTTTCCGGGTGGGTACGCACCACCGGATGCACGCCCAGGTACTCCTGCCGGGACGCTTGCTCTCCCAGCTCCCGGAGACGATCCTCCCGCGTCCTGCTGATATCCGCCCTGGCGGATGAATTGATCACCCGCAGATCGGCGATCCGCAGTTTGAGGTCATCCGCAAGGGTGCTGTAGGCCAGCGCCATGTTGGCGAACAGGGTGTCTCCGCCCAGCGGCGGGAGTTCGACGGCATAGAGGGTGGCACCCGCCGCCGGCATATCCAGATAGGTGGTGTCGGAGTGCCAAAGTCCGCCGAAGTTGACCCGTTCATGGGGCAACTTCAACACCGGCGCGACCAGCGGGTATCCCTCGATTCCGGGCAGGAAGGGGTATTTTTCGATTTCGCCGAACTGCCGGGTGAAGGCGAGCTGCTGGTCCGGTGTCAGGTGCTGGTCCCGGAAAAACAGCACCTTGCGTTCCAGCCACAACCGGCGGAGCGCACCGATCTGCTCGTCACTCAGAGAAGTGGCGAGGTCTAGGCCGGTGACTTCCGCGCCGATAGCCGGCGTGAGCGGCTGCACGTCGAAGTGCCTGTTCATCGCTGGCTTACTGTCCTGAGCCGTGTGGGGGAGCACCAACCGACGCCGGGGTGATCCTGTCGATTCAGTGTGTGATCGCCCGCCCGGTGGGTCAAGTGCGCCGGATCACCCCCGCGTATAGGGGAGGGGTCGTCGCGGAGATGAGTTACGTCCGGGCGTTGCCGATCGGCGTTGCGCCTAAAATCCCGGCGCGTGATGCACAAGTGCTGCTGCAGCCGGGGGAAATTGCCATGATCAAGGTGGGCTACGTCGGATTGGGGAATATGGGGTTGCCGATGACGCGGAATCTGATCGCCGCGGGATTCGATGTGCAGGTGCGCAGCCGCAGCAAAGGTCCGGTGGCGCAGGCGGTCGCCGCCGGCGCCACCGAGGCGGCAGGCCTTGCCGACTTGGCGGCCGCGTGTGACCTGGTCTGTACCTGCGTGCCCATGCCGGAAGATGTCGAAGCCATCTATCTGGGCGATGCCGGATTGGTCGCCGGCATCACGCCGGGCACCATTCTCATCGACCACAGCACGGTCGGGCCGGACACCAATCGCCGCGTCAATGACGCCGCAAGCGCGGCTGGTGGTCACTTTCTGGATGCGCCGGTTTCCGGGGGACCGGCCGGCGCCGAGGCTGGCACGTTGGCCATCATGGTCGGCGGAGAGGCGGCGGTATTCGAGCAGGCCAGGCCGGTGCTGGATGCCCTGGGCAAGACCATCGTCCATCTGGGCCCGTGTGGTAGCGGCAGCGTCGCCAAACTGATCAACAACATGCTGGTGGGTGTGCATCTGCGCGCGCTCATCGAGTCCCTGCAAATCGCGGCGCGGTCAGGAGTCGACCTGGATGGGCTCAGTCAAGTGCTCATGGGCGGGAGTGCCGCCAGTTTCATTCTGGAGCGGATGTACCCGCTGCTGCGGGAGCGTAATTTCGAACCCCGGTTTCGCGCCGAGTTGTTTCACAAGGACCTGCGGCTCGCGGTGGAACTGGCCCGCGCCTGCGGTGTCGACGCCGCGGATGGCAAGGCGGCCTTTGTCGCCACCGACCAGACTCTGCAGATGGGTCACGGTGGATTGGACAACACCGCGATGCTGCTGGCCCTGGAGGCGTTCAACAAGGTCAAGCTGTTCGAGTGACTGCTCTGTCGGCTGCGCGGAAAACCAGCCCCCCGACGCTACAGTACCGGAGGATCGGTCGGCAGGCGGGCCGGGTCTGAGTCCGGGGCGTGAGCGGCCTGGAAGGCCTCCACTGCCCGCTCCGCTTCCGAGGGGCGATCGAACCGCCCCAAGTGGAGCAGTGCGTCGCCCTCGTTGACCAGCGGTATGGTGGTCCGGCCGATGACGATGCCGGAAGCCGGGGCGAGTACCGGTACTTCCATTTCGCCGAAAGGGTCGCTGATGAAGCCCAGGACATCGTCCTGCTCGATGCGTTTCCCGAGGGGTGCCAGATGGCGCAGCACACCCCCTTCCGGAGCGCGAATCCACTGGGTGGAGTGCGGCACCAGCGGTGCGATACCGGGGCGGGTGCCGCGGCTCGGGAGCATTTCCAGGGCGCGCATCACCGACAGAATGCCGCGGACCCCGGCGCGAATCGCGGTCTCGTTGAAGCGCAACGCTTCGCCGGCTTCGTAGAGCAACAAGGGGATGCGCAGTTCCGCCGCAGCTTCGCGCAGGGAGCCGGCCAGGGTGTCGCCGTTGATGGTGACCGGTGCGCCGAAAGCGGCGGCCAACCGTGCGGTTTCCGGATGATCCATGTTGGCGCGGATGTGCGGCAGGTTTTCACGGTGAATGGCCGCGGTGTGCAGGTCGATGGCGTGGGTCGAAGCGGCCAGCACCTCATCGACGTATAGCCGGGCGAGCCGCGCGGCGATGGAGCCTTTGTCGGACCCGGGGAAACTGCGGTTCAGATCGCGCCGGTCCGGCAGATAACGGGAGCGATTCAAAAAACCGTAAATGTTCACCACCGGGACGGCGATCAGCGTGCCGCGCAGCCGGTTCAGAGCGGGCCGGGTCAGTAGCCGGCGGATGATCTCGACGCCGTTGATCTCATCGCCATGGATCGCGGAACTGATGCACAATCGCGGACCCTGCCGCCGCCCGTGGATCACCACCACCGGGAGGTGAAAATCCTCCCGCGTAGTCAATGCGGGAGCTGGCAGGTCGATGATGCGTCGCTGCCCGGGAGTTACCGGTACGCCACCGACGACAATGCCTTTGTTGCGCGGCGGCGCGGT
>JAYZWP010000319.1:0-5310 GCA_036142245.1 Pseudomonadota bacterium
GGGCGGAGTCGCGCAGCAGCACCTTGCTGTATTCCTGACCGATCATCTGCCCGGCGTTGCCCGGTCTCGGAAAATAGAACGCCAGTTCGTAGAGCGTCTCATCGTGGGCTATCGGCCAGAAGGCATCGCTGTAGTACCAGCCGGCACCGACATTCACGCGGGAAAACGGGAAGATGAGATTGACGTCGAACCCCCAGCTTTCCAGGTCGCCCGGGTTGGTCCCGGGAAACCGGTTACCCCCCATGGCGCCCTGGGCGAAAGTGCTCGAAGCGAACTGGAAGGCAAGCGCTTCCGCCGGCGTGGGTTTATGATCCGGCGCCCCCGGAGCGCCCATTTTCTGGTTGCCATTGTCATGGCACTCCAGATACTGGATGTGGCAGAAGGGATTGTCGGCGCCTGAGAAGGCATCAGGAAATGACAGGGCGTGCACATAGGGCAGGTGGTACCCCTCCTGGAAAGCGTTGAGGGTCACTTTCCAATTGGCTTTGCCGCGCACCCGATAGCGGGCGACGCAGCTCATCTCCTCGAATGGGAACTCGTTTAATCGGTCATCAAAAGAGGCCATCGCCACGGCCAGCGGCGTGCGGGGGTTGGCGTCGAAATTAATGAAGATGATGTCCCGCCAGGTGTCGCAGAGGATTTCTGACAATCCCAGCGTTTTCTTGTCCAGGTCGAAGAACTGTTCTTCGTCCGGCACGTAGACCAGTTCGCCCCGGTTGTTGAAGGTCCAGCCGTGGAAGCCGCAGCCGAATCCCTTGGCGGTGTCGCAGGCGGCCTTGCCGTCGCTGTGCACCAGCTTGTTGCCGCGGTGGGTGCAGGAGTTATGAAACGCGCGGATCCTGCCATCGTCCCCCCGGACCACAATAACCGAGGCGCCGAACATCTCGATGTCGCGGACGAAAAAGTCTCCCTGATTAGGGATCTCAGCACCGCGGCGCAGCATGTTGAGCCAGGTTTTGCGGAAAATTGTTTCTTTCTCCCGCTCGAAATACGCCGGGGAGATCATCGGTTCGGCCGGGACCGGCCCCTTGGCGAGTCCAAACCGGTCGGTGAGGGAAACGGTCTTGTCCTGTGGCGCGTTCATCGCTTCTCCTCCCGAGCGTTGAGCCACCCTACCGTGCCGGGGTTCTCCCGGCTCGGTCGCTAGCCGGTTACTTTCTCATCCACCTTCGCGTACAGATGCCGGCAGGCGACCTCCTGATCGGAAAACATCACCTGCTTGATGGCACCCGCCGCGAGGGATTTGTGGGTCGCCTCGTTGGTGCTGAGATCCTCCCGCGCCGAGTCGCGCAGCAGCACCTTGCTGTATTCCTGGCAGATCATCTCGCCGGCGTTGCGTGGACGCGGGAAATAGTAGGCCAGTTCGTAAACGGTTTTGTCGTGGGCCACTGGCCAGAACGCGTCGCTGTAGTACCAACCCGCGCCTACGTTGAGCCGCGAGAACGGAAAGATGATATTGAGATCGAAACCCCAATCCTTCACCTTGCCGGGGTTGGTCCCGGCGTAGGTATCCCGCGCCGACACTCCCTGGGAGAAGGTGGCGCCGAACTTGAACACCAGCGCCTCGGTGGGGGAGGGTTCGTGGTCCGGCGCGCCCGGCACGCTGAGGGTCTGGTTACCCTGCTCGTCCAGGTCCACGTGTTCGATGTGGCAGTAAGGGTTGTCGGCGCCGGTAAAGGCATCCGGGAAGGAGCGGCCATGTACCCAGACCACGTGGTACCCCTCCTGGAAGGCGTTCATGGTGATCTTCCAGTTGGCCTGTCCGGTCACCCGGTAGCGGCCGGCGCAGATCATCTCATCAAAGGGGAAAGGCGCCAGGGTGGTGGCCAGGTGGCCCAGACTCGCTTCCAGGCCGGGCGCCTCCTGCGGGTACAGGTTGATGAAGATGACGTCCCGCCACAGCTCGCAGGTGATTTCGTTCAATCCCAGGGATTTCTTGTCCAGGTCGAAGAACTGCTCCTCGTCGGGTACGTAGGCCAGTTCGCCCCGGTTGTTGAAAGTCCAGCCGTGGAAGCCGCAGCCGAACCCTTTGGCGGAGTCGCAGGCAGCCTTGCCGTCACTGTGAACCAGTTTGTTGCCGCGATGGGTACAGGAGTTGTGGAAGGCGCGGATGCGGCCATCGTCACCGCGCACCACGATCACCGAGATGCCGAGCATCTCGATGTCCCGCACGAAGAAATCCCCCGGGTTCGGGATCTCCGCTCCCCGGCGCAGCATATTGAGCCAGGTGTTACGGAAAATCTTTTCTTTCTCTTGCTGGAAATACTCGGCCGACACCATCGGTTCGGTGGCGACCGGACCCCGGCTGAGACCGTAGCGGTCCGTGTGGCCGAATTTAGGATCTTTCTCGGGTGCGTTCATCGGTGTTCTTCCCCCGGCTCTGTGAGCTGTCGTACGGGTGGGGTGGGTCAGGCGGCGAGCCCGCCGGCGATGAGTTCCTGCTCCAGCGACTCTGACAGGATTTCCATCTGCTCGGCAGGCAGGCCGTCCGGGATATCGGGATCCTTGAACATCTCCACTGCAACGGCTGCTTCGATGAACATCAGGCCCATGTAGAGCAGCCGTTTCTCCCGGACCGGCATGGTTGCCAGGTCGAATCCGTTAAGGTGCTCCACCATTGCTTCCATGCGCGGCAGCAGGGTGCTGTAGTAGTCGCGCAGGGCGCCCATGGTGGAGGTCAGGCGCCGGTCGTGCCGTTCGCGCTCGGTCGGCAACCCCCAGTCAGCGAGACGCTCCAGGTCGGCGAATGGCGCCGGAAGCATGTGTTCAGCCATCGTTTCTCCTCAGATTCTTGCACCGCTGCGACACCGAGGTCGAGGCCGTCAGCGGGTCATTATTTGAAGACGGTGAGCATAAACCGGTGGCTTTCGGCGGGTCAACGCGCCCGATCGAGCAGTAAAACGGCGGCAGCGTGTGCCGGATTAGCGGCGCAGGTACTCCTGATCGGTTGCCAGTACGCCGGTGAAGCAATAGCATCCCGTGCTCGGTTACAGGGGGAAAATTCAAAATGGATTCGGCGCGTGACCGCATCCGCTGTAGTTCGGAGGATCAGGAGCATGTATCGACTGGATGAGTGGTGGTTTCCCGGGCGGCGTCTCCTCGTCACCTTGTGTGGCACCCTGGCGATAGGAGTGGCGCCGATCGCCGTCAGCGCGCCGTTGCACGGCACTGTGACCGGGGAGGATGGTCAGCCGGTCTCCGGTTACATGCTGTCAATCGACGACGGTCAGGTCGAGGCAGGCGATGTAACCGTGACCGTGTTTACCGATGCCCAGGGGCGCTACAGGACGCCCGACCTGGGCGCGGGGACGGCGCTCCAGGTGCGTGGCGGGACGCCGGGGTACGCTTTCGCCGAGGCGCCGGACGGCTACCTGCCGCTGAGTGCGGCCAAGTCGTCGGATGAAGGTCTGCGCCTGGACATTCGGGTGCGCGAGGCGGATACCCCCGAATTGCTCCCGGCCTCCGCTTGGTTGAGCCAGTCCGCGGATGCGCATGGTAGAGACATGCTGGTGCTGCATTGCACCGCCTGCCATCAGATGCCCACGGAAAAGATCCGCGGCTTTGCCCAGCACCTGTATGGCCTCGACGAAGCGCAGCGTGTCCAGGCGTGGCGCGCCATGGTGCAGTACATGCGCATCAAGGTGTTCGAGATCGGCCCGGAAGGCAGTCTGATCAACCCGGACACGGTCCCGTTCGAGGTGATGAGCGACCCCGACAACAGCCTGTTCAACGGCTATGACGAACAGGTGATCGCGGAGTACATGGCGAAGGAAGTTCCCACGGATTACCGAAGCGCCGAAGGGTACAGCGTTGACCACGGTCCCTCCGCGGTGACGGCGGAAACTGTGATCAAGGAGATCCATCTGCCGAAGACATCACTGGTCCGGGAGATCGCGCTGACGCCGAAATCGGACTACCTTTGGGGAGCCGATCTGCAAAGGAATCGTCTGCTGCGGGTGGACCCCGACAATCCTTCGGAGCAGGTGGGCTACCCGGTGCCCTATGACAAGCCCACGGGCCCTCACACCTTGATCGACGACGCGGAAGGCTATATCTGGGACGGTAACGTTGAGGGTGATGTGGTGTTCCGGTTCAATCCGGTGACTGAGGAGTGGCAGGGCTACCAGTTCGGGCCGGGTTCGGTGGTGCACGATTTCGCCATCGACGATCAGTTCCGCGTCGCACGCGATGCCGACGGCCACGTGTGGTTGACCCTGATCGGCAAAAACAAAATGGGAAGACTCAATACCGAGACCGGCGAGGTGACCGAGTACGACGTCCCCATCGAGGAGGACAACACGCCGTTCCGCGCCGCCATCTACGGTGCTGTCATGACCCAGACCAACAAAGTGTGGTTTTCCCAGCTGACCGGAGGAGTCGGTGCGCTGGACGCCAAAACCGGCGAACTGGTGCACTGGGTTGACTACCCGGTCGGGGAGGGGCCGCGCAGGATGACCATCGACAGCGACGATCGCATCTATGTGCCGTTGTTCGGCTCCGGCGAGCTTTCGATTCTGGACGGCAACAGCGGCGAAGAGATCAAGCGGGTGGCACTGCCTGACCCCGCCTCGGCGCCCTATTCGGCGGTCTGGGATCCCTGGCGTAACGTGGTTTGGCTGGGTACCAGCAATGCCGATGTGATCTATCGGTACGACGTCGCTACGGATCAGATCAGCCACATTCCGCTGCCAAGCCGGCACGGCTACTTACGGATGATCACTTTCGATCGCCACAATGGCAATCTGTGGACTGCCTACTCCAATATGCCTGCCGGCAGCGGTCCCAGTGCCTTTATCATGGTGGACCCGGGCGACGCTCCGCTGACGGCATCCCGGGTTGCCGGCAGGTAATCCGGCCAGGCGCCTCACGGCGGGTCTTGACGTTCCGCGGTTCATTTTCCGCAGTTCATATATAGAAAAACGGGTGGTCCCGGCAAACTCGCCGGGACCACCTTTTCATAGGGAGACGTTTGATGAAATTTTCGCGCAGTTCGAAGCGCGCGGTGAGCGCCCTTGCCGCGGTACTGTTGTTGTCTGCTTGCGGCGGCGATGAGCAGTCCGAGGCCGAATCGTCCTCATCGGCAACCGACGCGGCCGCAGCGCCTGCTCCCGTCGAAACTCCGCCGGCGGCTGCGAACGAACCGGAGGCTGTGGATGTGGCTGCGCTGGAAAAAGAACTCCAGGGACTGGGCTGTTTTGCTTGTCACGCCGTCAGCGAAAAGCGCGTCGGACCTTCTTATCGGGACATCGCGGAGAAGTACCGCGGCCAGGAGGGGGCTGCTCAGGGCCTGACGATGAAGATCATCGCCGG
>JAYZWP010000320.1:0-4244 GCA_036142245.1 Pseudomonadota bacterium
CGGACAGTGCCGACCTGACCCAGCTGTTCGAGCAGGTGGCGCGGCATGTCGCCGCGACCCTGGCATCGATTCACCAGGAGCGCGCCGATGTACAGGCGCTGCTGCGCGAGGTCTCCGCGCGGCTGACGGAGTTCGGCGCCCATCTCGCGGCGGCAGACAACTCCTCCAGCGAGGGCGAGTGTGCACGCGACCGGATGTCAGAGGACATCAACGCCGAGTTGCATGAAATCGTGAGGGCCTTCGACGGTCCGGAAAATATCGGGACGCTGCAGCTTCAGGTCCAGCGGCATCTCGAGCAGCTGCGTTTTCATATCCAACGCTTCGATGACGTCGAGAAATCCCGGCGTAGCCGTGACCGGAGCGAGCGCGAACAGTTGAAGGGGTGTATCGCCGGGCTGGAAAAGGAGACCGCCCGACTGCGCCAGGAACTGGCGGCAGCGAAACGCAACGCCGCGCACGACAGTCTCACCGAACTGCCCAACCGGCGCGGCTATGAGGCCACCCTCATGCGTGAGGTGGCACGCAGTCAGCGGGTCGATAGTCCGCTATCCCTCGTCGCTCTGGATGCCGACCACTTCAAACGCATCAATGACACCTTTGGTCATCCCGTTGGAGACGAGGTGTTGCGAACGCTGGCGCGTATCATCAAGAAGTCGGTGCGCCGCAACGACTATCCGGCCCGCGTCGGAGGAGAGGAGTTTTTCCTGTTGCTGCCCGACACCGCCCTGCCCGAGGCGCTCACCATCGCCGAGAAGGTGCGTCGGCGCATAGAGAAAACTCACTTCCACATGAAAGGCACCCCGGTGGAGGTCACCGTCTCGGCCGGGGTCGGACAATTCAACCCGACCCAGGGTGTCGACGCCCTGCACCAGGTGGTTGACGCGGCGCTCTATGCCGCCAAGCAGGCGGGGCGCAACCGCTGCCGTCCTGCCGCCGATTCGGCTCCTGTCGATTGAGACAGCCGGTTCTGTGCTGCTAGAATCGATCGCCCTCTGAGCGGAACAAAGCGCGCGGCGGCTCCCACCGGGAAGAACCCGGTAACAGTGGCGAGCCGCACAGCCGCACGATAACCGGGTATCCTCGTCCAGCGTCGGATGCGGCCCGTTATCCCGAACAAAACGAGCCGCGACACTACGATTCAAACCAGTCTAGGGAAGGATGCATGGCCCAGTCTGACAAAGCGATTCTGGAACTCGGCGATGACCGCTACGAGTTCCCCCTCATCGTCGGCTCCGAGGGCGAGAAGGCAATTGATATCAGCAAGTTACGCGCAAGAACAGGTCATGTAACACTTGATCCCGCGTTCGTGAACACCGCCGCCTGCACCAGCGACATCACGTTTCTGGACGGCGAGCAGGGCATTCTGCGCTACCGCGGAATCCCCATCGAGGAACTGGCGGAACAGTCGAGCTTTACCGAGACCGCGTACCTGCTGATCTATGGCGATCTGCCGAACCACAACGAGTTGATGGCATTTCGCGCCCAACTCAGCCGCCACTCGATGATCCATGAGGGGCTCAAGGAACTGATCGACCGGTTTCCACCCGGCGCGCACCCCATGGCCATTCTTTCCTCGGCGGTGTGCGCTTTGTCCGCGTACTATCCGGAATTGGCGGACATGAACCAGACCGCCGAGGAGATCGAACTGTCCATGGTGCGGTTGATCGCCAAGATCACCACCATCGCCGCTTATGCGTATAAGCAGTCCATAGGCCATCCCCTCCTCTATCCGGACAACAGCCTCGGCTATTGCGCCAACTTCCTGCGCATGATGTTCGGGGTGCCTTGCGAACCCTACGAGGTGGACCCCGAGCTGGTCGCGGCAATCCGGGTACTGCTGATCCTGCACGCCGATCACGAACAGAACTGCTCCACCTCGACGGTACGCCTGGTGGGCTCGAGTCGCGCCAATCTGTTCGCCGCGATCTCCGCCGGTATCCTCGCGCTCTGGGGCCCGTTGCACGGCGGCGCCAATCAGGCGGTGCTGGAGATGCTGGAGCAGATCCGTGCAGCGGGCGGCGACGTCAAACAGTTCGTCGCCAAAGCCAAGGATCCCGATGACAGTTTCCGGCTCATGGGGTTCGGTCACCGGGTCTACAAGAACTACGACCCGCGGGCAAAGATCATCAAGCGCACGGCAGACACCGTGCTGGGCAAACTCGGCGGCGACGATGAGTTGTTGGACATCGCCAAGGAACTGGAAGCCGCAGCGCTATCGGACGAATACTTCGTCGAGCGCAAGCTCTATCCGAATGTCGACTTCTACTCCGGCATCATCTATCACGCCATGGGCATCCCGACCAACATGTTCACCGTTATGTTCGCCATCGGCCGGCTGCCGGGGTGGATCGGTCAGTGGAAGGAAATGCTGGAGCAAGACTCGAAAATCGGCCGGCCGCGCCAGATTTACACCGGCGCGACCGAACGCCACTTCGTTCCGCTGGACCAGCGTTAGCCGTTACGCAGCGGCCGCGGCGCCGCGACGCAGTGCGAGACCGTCCGCCCCCCCGACCACCTCGATGACGTCGCCGGGGCCGAAAGTTCCGGTGAGTATCTCCTGCGCCAGGGGGTTCTCGAGGTACTGCTGGATCGCCCGTTTTAGCGGCCGCGCGCCGTAAACCGGATCGAAGCCGGCGTTGCCCAGCCAGTCCAGCGCCTCGTCACGCACCTGCAGGACCATCTCCCGCTCCGCCAGACGGGCACGCAGCTGGCCGATCTGAATGTCGACGATGTTGCGGATGTGCTCCCGCGCCAGGGGATGGAACACCACCAGTTCATCTATGCGGTTGATCAGTTCCGGGCGCATGTGTGCCCGCACCACCTCCATCACCGCGGACTTCATCGTCTCGTAGTCGCCGCCAACGGCGAGATCCTGAATGCGATCGGATCCCAGATTGGAGGTCATGACGATCACGGCGTTGCGAAAATCGACTGTACGGCCGTGGCCGTCGGTGAGCCGTCCGTCGTCCAGCACCTGCAGCAGAATGTTGAACACCTCCGGATGCGCCTTTTCGATTTCATCGAGGAGGATCACGGCATAGGGACGCCGACGCACCGCCTCGGTGAGATAACCGCCCTCCTCATACCCCACATAACCCGGCGGGGCACCGATGAGGCGGGCCACGGAGTGCTGCTCCATGAACTCGGACATGTCGACCCGGACCAGGGCCTCTTCGGTGTCGAAGAGAAACCCGGCCAGCGCCTTGCACAACTCCGTCTTACCGACACCGGTCGGACCAAGGAACAGAAACGAGCCAACGGGTCGTTCGTGAGCCGACAAACCGGCGCGCGAGCGGCGAATGGCGTTGGCCACCGCCGTGACCGCCTCGTCCTGGCCAACGACCCGCTCATGCAGCGCCTGCTCGATCTGCAGCAGGCGTTCGCGTTCACCCTCCAGCATCCTGGCGACCGGGATACCGGTCCAGCGGGAGACGACCTCAGCGATCTCATCCTCGCCCACTTCGTTCCGCATCAGTTTCGGTTCGTCGCTCTCGGCCGGTGCTGCCTCGGCGGCGGCGATCTGGCGCTCCAGTTCCGGCATGCGGCCGTACTGAATCTCCGACATCCGCGCGAGGTCGCCGGCGCGCCGGGCTGTTTCGAGTTCCAGGCGTAGACGATCCAGTTCTTCCTTGAGGTGCTGCGATCCTTCCAGGGCCGCTTTTTCCGCTTTCCAGGTCTCCTCCAGGTCCGCGTATTGGGACGACAGCTCGTCGATCTCCTCGACCAGCGCCGCAAGCCGCTTTTTCGACGCCTCGTCGGACTCCTTCTCAAGCGCCATACGTTCCATTTTGAGTTGGATCAGTCGCCGGTCGAGCCGGTCCATCGCCTCCGGCTTGGAGTCGATCTCCATACGAATGCGCGAGGCAGCCTCATCCACCAGGTCGATCGCCTTGTCCGGCAACTGCCGGTCCGAAATGTAGCGATGCGACAAGGTCGCCGCCGCCACCAGCGCCGGATCGGAGATGGTCACACCGTGGTGAATTTCATACTTTTCGTTCAGTCCCCGCAGAATCGCAACGGTGTCCTCGACGCTCGGTTCGTCCACCAGAACTTTCTGAAACCGGCGCTCCAGCGCGGCATCCTTCTCGATGTACTGACGATACTCGTCCAGGGTCGTGGCGCCGATGCAGTGCAACTCGCCGCGGGCAAGCGCCGGTTTCAAGAGGTTCGAGGCATCCATGGCGCCGTCCGTTTTGCCGGCGCCGACAAGCGTATGCATTTCGTCAATGAAAAGAATGATTTTG
>JAYZWP010000321.1:0-5379 GCA_036142245.1 Pseudomonadota bacterium
AGACCGGCCGTACCCGCCTCACCGTTGGGGTGCAGGACAACAACCTGTGGGACCGGGACCACGGCGCCACATTCAGCTACACCACGTCGCCGGAGCACGACAACGATGTGGAACAATGGGGGCTGCACTACCGGCTGCCGATGTACGACTGGGGCGGCGCTTTCACCTTCTTTTACACCGACTCGGACGTGGATGCGGGCACGGTAGCCGGGATTTTTGACGTCACCGGCTCCGGCGAGTTCTTTGGTGTGCGCTACGAGCAGGCGCTGCTGCGCGTCGGTGCGCTGCAGCAGTCATTGTCGCTAAGCCTGGAAAACCGCTATTTCGACAACGACATTCT
Organism: Pseudomonadota bacterium; assembly: GCA_036142245.1. Lineage (GTDB taxonomy): Bacteria > Pseudomonadota > Gammaproteobacteria > Immundisolibacterales > Immundisolibacteraceae > JAYZWP01. Next base: position 341 of record JAYZWP010000321.1, read on the forward strand.
CTTCGGTGGCGCCGGTTTCGGTTCCCAGGTGCGCTCCGTACCGCTGGAGGCGCGTTACGAAGTGGAGTACCGCCACCGGCTGGCGTCACTGAAAGGCTGGGTCTCCTACGCACGCAACCTGGGCTGGGGCGGAGACAATGACAGCAGTTCGTACGCCGCGACCCGCGGCGGTGCGTCGGAACACTGGGATCTGTTTCGCTTCGGTGGCGACGCCTCCATTCCGCTGCCTGAAGCCTGGCTCGGCGTGCTGCGGATGCGCGGTCAGGTGAGTGACGACGCATTAATCCCCGGAGAGCAGTTCGGTCTGGGGGGCGCCACCACGGTGCGCGGTTACGACGAGCGCGAGGTCTCCGGGGACAGTGGTTATCTGCTCTCGGCGGAAGCCTGGGCACCCAAGTTGCCTTACAACCTCCGCGCCTTCGGCTTTTTTGATACGGGCTACCGGCGCAACGAAAACCTGCCCGGCGTACTGCGCGACGAGTCTCTGACCAGCATCGGCGTGGGCGGATTCTGGCAATGGACCGATCGGGTCTACCTCACGCTCCAGTGGGGACACACTCTGGAGGCGACGGCCGCCTCCGACGACGGCAAGGACAAACTGCACTTCAGCCTGTACGCGCGTTACTGAATCTCCCCTGGAGACCGTGCGCGCACAGCAGGCGCTATTGCCCATTCCGGAGGGGCGACGACGATGTTCAGGATGGCGAAATCCCGAGTGACCCATTTTCGGTCTTCAATGCGAGCAGCCTTCTGTTTCGGCGCGGCGCTGCTCTGTTTCGCCAGCGGTGGCATGGCCAATCCGCATGGTGGCGTCGTTGCCCACGGTACCGCGACCATCGACGGCTCCCTTCCCGGTGTGCTCACGGTGACCAACGCCCCCAACACGGTCATCAACTGGCAGGGATTCTCCATCGACCCCGGCGAACTGACGCAGTTTCTGCAGGACAATGCCCGGAGCGCTGTCCTGAACCGGGTGGTCTCTCAGGATCCCTCCGCCATCCTCGGCTCGCTGATTTCCAACGGCCGCGTTTTTCTGATCAACCCCAACGGCATCCTGTTCGGTGAAGGAGCCGTCGTGGATACAGCCGGCTTCGTCGCCGCCACCCTGGGAATGACCGACGAGGATTTCCTGGCCGGGGAGTACCGTTTCAGCGGTCCGGAGGATGCCGGCGGTATTGAGAACCGGGGTTACATCGTGGCCGCCCCTGGCGGCAGCGTGGTGTTGATCGCTCCGGACATCGAGAATCATGGCGTTATTCGCGCGTTGGAGGGCAACGTCACTCTGGCGGCGGGGGCGGCCGTGACTCTGACCAGCCTCGACGATCCGAGCATCGAGTTCGAAGTGCAGGCACCGGACCACGAGGTGCTGAACCTCGGCCAGATCCTCACGCCTGGCGGTGCGGCGAGCCTGTTTGCCGGGACCATCCGTCAGCAGGGGGTGGTTGCGGCCGATACGATTGGCCTGGACGACACCGGCCGGGTGGTGCTCTCGGCCAGCCACCATATCGACCTGGCCGCCGGGAGTCGCGTCAGCGCCGTGGGGATTGGCGCTCAGGCAGGTGGAACCGTTCAGATTGCGGTGGCTGAGGGCGGTCAGGCGATGGCGGGAGCCGGCGTGCTGAATCAGCACGGCAACATCCGGGCGGATGGTCGGGATGGTGGCAGTGTGACCATCACAGCGGGCAAGGTGCTGGATACCGGCACCATCAGTGCCGACGGCAGTCGCCACGGGGGGGGCGTTACTCTGGTCGCTGAAGAACGCTATATCGGTACCTTCACTGCGGAGCTTTCCGCGCGGGGAGGCACCGGCCAGGGTGGCACCGTTCGCCTGGAATCCGACCACCTGTTCGCCTCCACCCGGGTCGGTGCCAGTGGTAAAACCGGCGGTCATATCGAGGTGCTCGGGGATCACATCAAACTCGCCGGTGCGACTCTGGATGCCAGCGGCATAAGCGGCGGCGGTGCGATCCGCGTCGGCGGCGAGCTGCGCGGCGCCGAGACTCTACGCCAGGCGAGAACCGCCACGGTCTACCCGGGAACGGTGCTGGATGCCAGCGCCTCCGCAAAAGGTGACGGCGGTACTGTCGCCGTCTGGTCCAACGAATCCACCAGCTTCTCCGGCACCGCCCGTGCGCGGGGCGGGGACGAAAGCGGTGATGGCGGCTTTGTCGAGATCTCGGGCAAAGCGAGTTGGACCTACAGCGGCGAGGTCGATGTCACCGCGCCGCACGGTGCTGCCGGGACAGTCCTGTGGGATCCCGCTTTTCTTACCATCACGGCGGGCGGCATCGGTGGCGTGCTGGAGCTACTCGACCCGAACCCCGGCGCCGGCAACTTTTTCGGCAACAACACCCGGATTCTGGGCAACGGCAATATCGTGATCCAGGATCCCAACGACGATTTCGTGGCGGCGGACGCCGGTGCCGTATACACCTTCGACCCCGCTACCGGCGTGCTCCTGGGTGTCGTACAGGGCGGTAAGGCAGGCGAGTTGTTGGGCGGCAGCATCAACACACTGTTCGGCGATGACTTTCTGATTCTTAGTGCGAGTGCCGACAACGGCGGGTTGGTCAACGCCGGTGCTGCCATCCGCGTCGACGACGCTACGGGTATGGAAATCGGCCGAATCGTCGGGAACGCGGCCGGGGATATGCTCGGCTCTCAGGGGGTACAGCTGGATTTCACGAATCAAACTTACCTGCTGCGGATACCGGACGCGGACGTGGGCGGCAACATTGACGCTGGCGAGGTGGTGCTGGCGGACGGCCTGACCGGCGGCGAGATTGCCCGCATCCAGGGCGACGCCGCGAACGACCGGTTGGGGGATCAGTCCGTTCAAACCGGTGTGGGTCCGGGGTTCGACGATTTGTTGATCACCATCACCAGCGCCGATGTCGGGGGATTTGCGGACGCAGGTCAGGTACGGCTGATCGACGGTGCGAGCGGCGCGGAGATCGGCCGGGCCGATGGCGCAAGCACCAGTGAGTTCTTCGGTAGCTTTGGTTTCACGACCCTGAATAACCGCAATCTGGTGTTCCAGAGCAGCAATGCTGATACCGGCGGTTTCACCAACAATGGCCGGGTGGTGCTGTTGAACACCACCACGGGGGCAACCGGCGTCGTGGAGGGCAACAGCGACAACGAATTCCTCGGCAACATCAGTACGCTGTACGGCAACGAGTATGCGATTTTCAGCCGTTTCGCCGACAGCGGCGCTCTGGTCGATGCGGGTGCTGTAATTTTTGTCGATCCCGACACCGGCCTAGAGATTAACCGGGTTACCGGTAACGCCGCAGGCGACGAATTCGGGTCATCTGCACCAAATATTGATTCGGTCAACAACACCTATTTCGTGCAGAACCGGTTCGCTGATATCGGTGGCTTGGTCGATGCGGGCGAGATCGTCATCATCGACGCGGCCACCGGGCTGGTGATCAACCGCATCCAGGGCGAGGCGGCCAACGACCGGTTGGGTGACGTGGGCATCCGGCGCAATGTCGGTCCGGCCGGCAAAGATTGGCTGATTCATGTGCAGAACGCCGATGCCGGCGGCTTCACCGACAGCGGACAGTTCCGCCTGGTGGATGGCGCCACCGGCGTGGAGATCGGTCGCGTGAACGGCGTGAGCGATTTCGAGAACCTGGGGGAGTTCGCCAATCCGTCGCTCGAACTGGCCAACCGCAACTGGGTGCTGGGCAGCCGCAAGGCCGATACCGGCGGCTTCACCGACAACGGCCGGGTGATCACGCTGAATACGGCGACCGGCACCTTCGGGGTCGTCGAGGGCAATAGCGACAACGAGCAGATGGGCAGTCTCGGCGACGTGAACCAGCTGTTCGGTAACGAGTTCCTTATCGTGAGCGACCTGGCGGATGCCGGCCCTAACGTAGACGCCGGCGCGGCGATTTTCGTGGACCCGGTGACGGGGTTGGAGATCAGCCGCATCACCGGCAACGCGGCGAACGACCGGTTGGGCTCGTTTGGGGTGCAGCTCGACTTCACCAATCAAACCTACCTGCTGCGGGTGCCGGACGCGGATATCGGCGGCAATATGGACGCCGGTGAGGTGGTGCTGGCGGACGGCTCGACCGGTGCGCCGATTACCCGTATCCAGGGGGATGCCGCGAACGACCGGTTGGGAGACCAGTCCGTTCAGACCGGCGTGGGGCCGGCGTTCGACGATTTGCTGATTACGGTCAGCAATGCTGACACAGGCGGTTTTACGGACAGCGGTCAGGTGCGGCTGATCGACGGCGCGACCGGCGCCGAGATCGGTCGGGCCGATGGCGTCAGCAACAGTGAGTTCTTTGGCGCTTTCGGCTTTACGACTCTGAGTAACCGCAACCTGGTGTTTGGCAGCCCGGACGCCGATAGCGGCGGCTTCACCGACAACGGGCGCGCCGTGTTTCTGAATACCGGCACCGGCGCGAGCGCGGGGATCGCGGGGAACAGTGATTTCGAGCGCTTGGGGGATTTCGGGCAGATCAACACCCTGTTCGGCAATGAATTTTTGATTGTGAGTGAATTGGCGGATGCCGGTCCCAACGCAGACACCGGTGCGGCGATTTTCGTGGACCCGGTGACGGGATTGGAGATCAGTCGCATCACCGGCAATGCAGCTAATGACATGTTGGGCGCCCAGGGGGTACAACTGGACTTCACCAATCAAACCTATCTGCTGCGGGTGCCGGACGCGGACGTGGCGGGCAAGGTGGATGCGGGTGAAGTGGTGTTGGCCGATGGGCTGACCGGTGCCCAGATTGCCCGCATCCAGGGGGATGCCGCGAACGACCGGTTGGGAGACCAGTTCATTCAGACCGGCATGGGTCCGGCGTTCGACGATCTTCTGATTACGATCAGCAATGCTGACACAGGCGGTTTTACGGACAGCGGCCAGGTGCGGCTGATCGACGGCGCGACCGGTGCCGAGATCGGTCGGGCCGACGGCGTGAGCAACAACGAACAGTTCGGCAGTTTCGGCTTTACGACTCTGAGTAACCGCAACCTGGTGTTTGGCAGCCCGAACGCCGATAGCGGCG
>JAYZWP010000322.1:0-2778 GCA_036142245.1 Pseudomonadota bacterium
GACGAATGCGGCACGGCCATACTGACGGGTGATTTCCGCGCCGCCGACCAGGTTGGGCACTTCCTTAAGGAACTCGTAGTCGTGCTGTACGCCAAGGACGATGACATTCTCGAACGAGGTTTCGTGATGATCGAACACCCATTCGGGCCGCAGTTTTGCGACGCCGACTCGTTCGCAGTCACCGGCTTCAATGAACTGGTCGAGCCCGGCCGTCCATTCCCCGGGAGAACGTTCGACCACGTCTTCGGCGAGATCCGCCATGGGTGCTTCGAGGATCTCTTTGCGCCGCACCCGCTCCTTCATCAGTTCCGGATCAGGCTGCTCGCGCCGATAAAACCACTTTTGCACCTCGCCAAAGGCGATGTCGTCAGGATCTGGTGCCCAGTACACCATGCTCGGGCGGCGCTCCTTATCCTCACCCACGCCATTTATCTCATTCCCGGTAACGTCCGGTATGCATGACACCATCTCCGGATTGGGTTCGAATGGTCGATAGGGGTTCTTTGGCGCCAATGTCTTACTCGGTGGATTCGTGTGCGCGATTGACGAGGTAGGCGCGGACTGCCTCTGCATCTTCCTTAGAATACATCTCGGCGAAAGACACCATACCGCGATCTGCCAGTACTCCGTCGATCAGAACACTGCGAAACGCCTCTTCCGATGTAATCATTGCTGAGAACCTGAGGTCGGGGAGTACGCCACCACCGACTGCTCCCACGCCATGACAGATTCTGCAGCTGCGCGCAAAAATGTGGGTACCGCGATCTACCATCGTCTGGTCACCGAATCGTTCCGGCGGTGCCGGGCGAGGGGGCAGCGGCGGTTTGTCCGGCAGTGAATGCGTACCGCCCAACTTATACGCCAGCACACGACTGAAGTTCCGCATGCTGCCGTCACCGTTCATGGCCTCTCCCCCCACGAGTGCGACGACCGCCCCCCAGCCGGCGACAACCGCGACATATTGTTCGCCGTCGATCGAGTAGGTCATTGGAGGCGCTGTGATCGCCGTCTGTGTGTCGGCAGCCCACAGACGGTCTCCGGTTTGCGCATTATATGCGGCGATCACTTCGTCCGTGTTGCCCTGAAAAACGAGATTGCCGGCAGTGGATAGCACGCCGCCGTTATTCAATTTGTTCAGCTCCACGCGCCAGACTTCTTCCTGGGTGACCGGGTTCCAGGCCAGCAAACGCTCGCGCCGGTCCGGGCCGTACTCGGGTGGAAGTTCGTTGATTTCATCAAATGGATCCCAGTTGTTCGTGCCGACGTTGAATCCGATCGGGCGAAGCTCGTAATTTTGGTCAAGGCGGTAGTTGCTGGAGATTTGTCGGGCCGGGATATAGACGAGGCCCGTGTCAGGGTTATAGGACATGGGCATCCAGTTATGGGCGCCCTGTGGTCCCGGTACAATTTTCATTGCCGCCAGTGTTTCGTCGTAGCGCGCGCCCGGGGCTTCGACGGGGCGGCCCGTCTCAAGGTCAACGTGCGTGGCCCAGTTGGCCGGGGCGAACTTCTCGGCGGAGATCAGTTCGCCGGTGGCACGATCGATTACATAGAAAAAACCGTTCTTCGGCGCCTGCATGATCACCTGCCTTTGCCGTCCATCGATTTCGATGTCTGCTAGGATCATGTGCTGCACGGAGGTGTAGTCCCACGTATCGCCGGGCACGGTTTGATAGTGCCATGCATACTCGCCGGTATCCGCGTCTACGGCGACGATCGAACACAGGAACAGGTTGTCGCCGCCGCCAGGGCTCCTGAGCGCGCGTGGCCACGGTGAGCCGTTGCCCGTGCCAATGTAGAGAAGGTTTAGGTCCGGGTCGTAAGCCAGTGAATCCCAAGCCGTACCACCACCGCCCTGCGACCACCATTCGCCGGTCCAAGTCTCGGCAGCCATCTCCATGGTGTCGTTTTCGAATCCCTCCGCCGGATTTCCCGGCACCGTATAGAATCGCCATGCCTGCTCGCCGGTCTCGGTATCGTAGGCCGTGACATAACCGCGCACGCCGTACTCGGCGCCACCATTGCCAATGACGACTTTGTCTCTAACCACGCGCGGCGCCCCCGTGATCGAGTACTTCTGGTTGGGGTCGGTCGTTTGCACTTCCCAGTCAATGTCTCCGGTCTCCGCATCAAGCGCGATCAGACGGCCGTCGAGCGTGCCCAGGTAAACCCGACCCTTCCAGACGGCAACACCCCGGTTCTGCACGCCACAACAGGAATTGTGATCCCATTCTCTTGGCACTTCCGGATCGAATTGCCATTTGAGGTGACCCGTCTTTGCGTCCAGCACCTGCAGTTTGCTCCAAGCGCTGGTGGTGTACATGATGCCGTCAACAACGATGGGCGTGGCCTGCTGACCGCGCGCCGTGTCGAGATCGAAATGCCAGGCCAGGTCCAGTTCGGTGACGTTGCCATCGTTGATCTGGTCTATCGGGCTGTATCGTTGTTCCGACCATGTCCTGCCGTGTACCAGCCAGTTGTGTGGTTGACTATCCGCATTGATGATTCGTTCGGCGTCGACCCAGGCGACGTCGGATGACACATTTTCGACAGATGCTGTCTCGACCGCTTCGGGCTCGCTGCGCTGGCAACCGACCGCGGCTATCGTTAGGAAAATTGTAAATGGAATTCCTCGAATATTAGGGGTCCTCATCGCCGCTCTCCTGAGTATTGTTGTGGACGACTGATATCACCTAACTTAGTCGCCGGGCGAGATTCACGCAACGATTATCACGGCCCGGGGGAGGTCCTCCCGCCTGAACGTGGATTGTCCGCAAA
>JAYZWP010000323.1:0-14007 GCA_036142245.1 Pseudomonadota bacterium
CGGTAGTTGGTGAGCATTCCGCCGAGCCAACGATGACTGACGTATGGCATGGCGCAGGATTTCGCCTTCTCCTCCACGCTTTCCCGAGCCTGCCGTTTGGTGCCAACGAACAGCACCGTGCCGCCCCGACCGGCAATGCTGCCAAGAAAATTCATCGCGTCCTCGAACAACGGCAGGGTTTTCTCGAGGTTGATGATATGGACCTTCTCCCGGGCACCATAAATGTACGGCGCCATCTTCGGGCACCAGAACCGAGTCTGATGCCCGAAATGGGCGCCAGCCTCGATCATGTCTCGCATCGAGACGGTCGTCATAGGCGGGGAACTCCCTCAGTCAGTAAGCGCTTTGGTTCGCCGACAGGGATTCCGCTCAACCTGCCAGCGCAAGGGCGCGATTTATAACATTTTTTGTTTCCGATTCCCAAACAATTTATTCAATTAGTAGAGATTCCGACCGTGGCCTCTGAGACAAAGCCGGTATCATATTCCGTTGCTTCATGGGTGGAAACGTAGCCGGCAGCCCCGGTTCCGGCTTTGCCGCACCCTGCCGATGAGTGCCCCATACCCCGACTCCGCGCGGCGGAATCCGGGTTCCGCGCACAGTGCCAGCGAGAACCAAAAGTCGCATGTCAGCCACCATCAAAACACCCGAGGAACAGGACAAGATGCGGCTCGCCGGCCGTCTGGCAGCCGAACTGCTGGAGTTTATCGGTCCCAAGGTCCAGCCCGGCGTGACCACCGCCGAACTGGATGCCCTGTGCGAGGCATACACCACCCGGGAACTGAAGGCGGTATCGGCGCCCCTGGGATATCACGGCTTTCCGAAGTCCATCTGTACCTCACCGAACCATGTCGTCTGCCACGGCATCCCCAACGACAAACCTCTCAAGCAGGGAGATATCATCAACGTCGACGTGACCGTCATCAAAGATGGTTTTCACGGCGACACCAGCGCCATGTTTGCCGTGGGGGAGCCCTCAATCATGGCGAGCCGCCTGCTGGAGAGCTGTTACGAGGCGCTGGTCCTGGGGGTGGAGATGGTTGGACCGGGCGTGCGCCTGGGTGACATCGGCCATGCCATTCAGGTCCATGCAGAGGGAAAAGGCTACTCCGTGGTACGTGAGTACTGTGGACACGGCATCGGCCGGGAGTTCCACGAAGACCCACAGGTGCTCCATTACGGCGTCCCCGGGACGGGCCTTGAATTGCGGCCCGGCATGACCTTCACGATCGAGCCGATGCTCAACGCCGGCAAGCGCCACGTCAAACAACTCGCGGATGGCTGGACCGTCGTCACCAAGGACCGCAGTCTGTCGGCACAGTGGGAGCACACCGTGCTGGTTACTGAACATGGTCACGAAATTCTGACGCTGCGCAGTGACGAATCGATTCGCTGAGATCGCTGCCGGTTCCGCCCCCTCCCTGGACAGTTTCGACTCGCCGCGCGCCAGTCTGCAGCCGATCCACGACGGCCACCAGGACAGGATTCGCAGCTACAAGGAGACCTGCCGCCGCTTCTCGGAGGCGCTATCCAACGCCTTCGCCACCGGAGAGTCCCCCCTTGAATTGACCGCCGCCCGGACCCGCTTCGTCGACCGGGTATTGATCAACGCCTGGAACGATCTGGGCGCGGCGCATCCTCACGCCGACCAGGCGGCGCTGCTGGCGGTCGGCGGGTATGGCCGCGGCGAGTTATACCCCCATTCCGATATCGATATTCTGCTGCTGTGCGAGGGAAACCGGCAGTTGCGGCGTGCCGAATCGTTCCTCCAGCGGTTCGTCACTTTTCTGTGGGATATCGGCCTTGAGCCCGGGCAATCGGTGCGCACCCTGCGGCAATGCCGCCAGGAGGCGAAGGCGGACCTGACGGTCATGACCACCATGATGGAATGCCGTTTTCTGGCCGGCGACCGGCATACGGTGGCGCGTCTGGAACAGGTACTCAGCAACCGCCGTGTCTGGCCAAGCCGAAAATTTCACGCCGCCAAGGTCGCGGAACGCAATGCCCGGCATCGGACCTTCGGCGACACGGCCCATCGCCTCGAACCCACCGTCAAGGAGAGTCCTGGCGGGCTGCGGGATATTCAGACCCTGTTCTGGATCGCTAAGCGCCATTACGGTGTGTCGGACCTGCCGTCACTGATCGAGCGGAACTTCCTGACGGAGGAGGAATCCGTCGAACTGGAAGAGGCACAGCGATTCTTGAGCGCCGTGCGCAGCGGGGTGCAGATCCTCGCCGGGCGCAAGGATGACCTGCTCAACGTCGAGCGGCAGCGCATCCTCGCCGCGCACTTCGGTTACCGCGACGAACCCCATGCCATGGCGGTCGAGCAGTTCATGCGCCGTTATTACACCACCGTCATGGGAGTGAGCCGGATTGCCGAGATGCTGCACCAGGAGCTCGAAGAAGATATCGAGCTGGATCGCCGGCGTCCGAGAATCCGGGTTCTGAACGAGCGCTTCGAGATCCGTGGCGCGTTCATCGAGAACATCGACCCGGATCTGTTCGAGCGGGAACCGGCGGCTCTGCTGGAACTGTTCCTGCTGCTCCAGCAGCATCGCAACATCGTCCGGGGCGTGCGTGCCGGGACCATCCGTCTGGTCCGTAAACATCGGGTACTCATCGACGATGCGTTCCGGGCGAACCCGAAACACCGCGACCTGTTTCTAAAGATCATCCGCCAGCCCCACGGTATCTCCCACGAACTGCGCCGCATGAACCGCTACGGCGTGCTCGCCCGTTATATCCCCGCCTTCAGGCGGGTGGTGGGACTGATGCAGCACGACCTGTTCCATGTCTACACCGTCGACGAACACAGCCTGTTCGTGGTGCGCAACGTGCGCCTGTATGCCGACCGGCGCTGGTGCGACGACGTACCGCACTGTCACGACATTTTTGTCGGTCTGGCGAAGCCGGAACTGCTCTACCTGGCGGCGCTGTTCCATGACATCGGCAAAGGGCAGGGCGGCGACCATTCCGCCATCGGCGCCCGGGAGGCGCTGGCGTTCTGTCACGACCATGGTCTGTCGGAGACCGACTGCGCCAGCGTCGAATGGCTGGTAAGAAACCACCTGATCATGTCGATGGTGTCGCAACGCCAGGACATCAGTGACCCGGAAGTGATCAACGACTTCGCGACCCGCGTCGGTGATGCGGAACGTCTCGACCTGCTCTACCTGCTGACCATCGCCGATATGAAGGGGACCAGTCCGACCGTCTGGAACTCCTGGAAAGGATCGCTTCTGGAGGGGCTCTATACCGCTACACGGCGGGTACTTCGCCGTGGCCTGGCATTACCCGATCAACTGTCCGAACGGGTGGCCCAGCAGCGCGCCGAAGCCCTGGCCAATGCACAGCAGGAAGGGCTCGATACCGGCGCCGTCACCGCATTCTGGCAGACGATGGATGAAGATTACTTCGTGCGCTTCACGCCGTCGGAAATCGCCTGGCACGCCAAGTTTTTGGCCAGCGCCGACGAAGCACAGCGCAGCGGGGCCGAGGCCGTGGTCGCCACCCGCAACCTTCCGGAAGGCGGTACCGGCGTCATGGTCTACTCCCGCAACCGGCCCGGGCTTTTTGCCGCCATTACCGGAGTACTCGACGCGGCCAACCTGAACATCGTCGATGCCCGTATCTACACCACCCCCAGCGGCTTCGCCCTGGACAACTTCATCGTTCTCGACGGCGACGGCGCACCCATCGCCGACAAAGAAGCGCGGCGCGAGTTGCGACACCGGCTCCGGGAAACGTTGGCCAGGGAGCGCCTTGAGCCACGCGAGATCGTGCGCAAACCCAGTCGGCTGCAACGCAGTTTTCAGATCGCGCCGGAGGTCAACCTGTTCAGCGACGCGCGGCGCAACCTCACGGTACTTGAAGTGATCTGCGCCGACCGCCCCGGACTGCTGAGTCGTATCGCCGCGGTGCTGTCAGATCGGGAAATCGAGATCCACGACGCCCGGATCAATACCTTCGGCGAGCGGGTCGAGGATGTGTTCACCATTTCCACCGCCACTGGCGAACCTCTCGACGATCCCCTCACCATCGCGGCTCTGCGCAGCGCAGTCCTCACTGCCCTGACCCCGGCGCCCAAATCGAAGGCAGCGGCGTGAACCCCCGCCTGGACCGGCTTCATCCCTACCCGTTCGAGCGACTCGGTGATTTGCTCGCAGATTTGCGGCCGCCCGGGGCGCTACCGCTGCGCGACCTTTCCATCGGCGAGCCGCGCGACGCGCCACCCGAATTCGTGCTGAATGCGCTGCACGACCAGGAAGCGGGCTTCGGCGCCTATCCGAAAACCGCCGGAAGCGAGACACTCCGTGAGGCGATCGCAGCGTGGCTGGGGCGGCGCTTTGCTCTGAACCCGGCACCGGATCCGGCCACGCAAGTGCAACCGGTAAACGGGACCCGCGAGGCATTATTCGGCATCGCACAGTGCGTTGCCGCTGGCCAACCAGATGCCCTGGTGGCGCTGCCGAACCCGGGCTACCAGGTCTACGAGGGGGCGACTCTGCTCTCGGGCGCTGAACCGCTTTACGTCCCGCTCCGCGCGGACAACGGCTACAACCCCGACTTCGGTGCCATCACCGAAACGCAGTGGTCCCGACTGAAAATGGTGTACCTGTGCTCGCCCGGGAACCCCGCCGGCGGCGTAATGAACCGCACCGTGCTCGCCGACATAATCGAACGGTCAGAAGCTTACGGTTTTATCGTCGTCAGCGATGAATGCTATAGCGAACTGTACCCTCCCGGCTCCCCGCCGCCCGGCATTCTGCAAGTTTGCGCCGAGCTCGGCAGACCCGATTTCACCCGTTGTCTCGCTTTTCACAGCCTGTCGAAGCGCTCCGGTCTGCCAGGGCTGCGTTCCGGATTCGTCGCCGGCGACGCGGAGCTGATCGCCGCCTTCCGTCTTTATCGCAGCTATCAGGGCTGCACCATGCCGCCGCCGCTGCAAGCGGCGAGCGCCGCCGCCTGGCGGGATGAAACACACGTCGATCGCGGGCGCGACCGCTATCAGGAAAAATTCCGCCTGGCGCGTCACATCCTGGGCGATGTGCCGCTTCCGGAGGGCGGTTTCTATCTCTGGCTGCCGGTCGCCGAGAACGACCGGGACATCACGCGGCGCCTCTATGCGGAAGCCGGCGTCAGGGTAATGCCCGGCAGCTTCCTCGGGCGCGAGGTCGATGGCACCAACCCCGGCGCGGGATATCTGCGACTTGCGTTGGTGGACGATGTGGCAACCTGCGCGGACACCCTGAAACGAGTCGCCACGGTGACGGGACGCTATTGACGGGCGGCGCACCGGCGGCCATTCGCTAAAATCGCGACCCATCCTTCCATCCACGCGTTACACCGCGAATCCTGACATCCATTCACCTCAAGGGAACCATGACCGATCTCGAACAGACCATCGAATCCGCCTGGGAAGCACGCGCGACCCTCACTCCCCAGGACGCGCCCGCCACGATCCGTGATGCGGTGCAGTCCGCCCTCGATTCGCTGGACCGTGGTGAAGCCCGGGTAGCGGAACCCACCGCAAACGGCTGGAAGGTCAACGAGTGGTTGAAAAAGGCGGTGCTGCTGTCCTTTCGCCTGCACGACAACCAGGTGATGGGTGGTGACGGTAGCCAGTACTTCGACAAGGTCCCGCTCAAGTTCAGCGGTTGCGGCGAGACTGACTTTCGCCGGATCGGTGCACGGGTGGTGCCCCCGGCGACGGTACGGCGCGGCGCGCATATCGCCCAGGGCGTCATTCTGATGCCGAGCTACGTCAACATCGGCGCCTTCGTCGACAGCGGCACCATGGTGGACACCTGGGCCACGGTGGGTTCCTGCGCCCAGATCGGCAAGAACGTTCATCTGTCCGGCGGCGCGGGAATCGGCGGCGTGCTCGAACCCCTGCAGGCCACACCGACCATCATCGAAGACGACTGTTTCATCGGTGCCCGCTCGGAGATTGTTGAGGGCGTCGTGGTGGAGAAAGGCAGTGTCATTTCGATGGGGGTGTTCATCGGTCAGAGCACCAAAATTTACGACCGCGCCAGCGGCGAGATCCACTACGGCCGGGTGCCGGCCGGATCGGTGGTGGTCCCCGGCAACCTGCCCGCGGCCGACGGAAGCCACAGCCTCTACTGCGCCGTCATCGTCAAACGCATCGACGCCCAGACCCGCAGCAAGGTGAGCCTGAACGAGCTGTTGCGGGATGACTGACCGGGCGACCCTGTATGGCATCCCCAACTGCGACACGGTGCGCAAGGCACGGCGCTGGCTGGATGGCCGGGGGGTCGATTACAGATTTCACGATCTGCGCGCGGACCGGATCGATCCGTCGACGCTCAACGAATGGCTCGAAGCCGTCGGCGCCGATGTCCTGATCAATCGCCGCAGCACCACTTGGAAACAGCTCACCGAGACGCAACGCAGCCGGGCCGCGGGCACCGGAGCTGCCGAACTACTGGCGGACCATCCCACGCTGATCAAGCGTCCGGTGCTGGTGGTCGACGCCGAAATTACCGTTGGCTTCAGCGAGGCGCGTTACGCCGAGCGCCTCGCGTCAACTGACTGACTCCTGTCTGATCCGGTGAGCGAGCTGCTGGAACTGACACAGGCGCTGGTCGCACGACCTTCCCTGACACCGGACGACGCGGGCTGTCAGGCCCTCATCGGCGAGCGTCTCGAGAAGCTCGGTTTCGTCCTGGAACCGATGCGGTTCGGCAAGGTGGACAATCTCTGGGCGCGCCGCGGCGCCACCGGCCCCCTGCTGGTTTTCGCCGGCCACACCGATGTGGTTCCGACCGGAGACCTCACCATGTGGCGCTGCGACCCGTTCACCCCCACCATCGAGGAAGGGGTACTGTACGGGCGCGGCTGCGCCGACATGAAGGGGGCGTTGGCCGCCATGGTGGTCGCCGTAGAAGGATTTGTGGCGGAATTCGGCGATTGCGGCACGGGCTCCATCGGCTTTCTGCTCACCAGCGACGAGGAGGGTCCGGCGGTCGACGGTACCGTTCGCGTCATCGATACGCTGAACCGGCGCGGCGAACGGATCGATTACTGCGTGGTCGGTGAGCCCAGCGGCACCGCACGGACCGGCGACTGCATCCGGGTGGGCCGGCGCGGTTCGCTGAGCGGGCGCCTGCGTGTACGGGGCGTTCAGGGACATGTCGCCTACCCGGACCGGGCCCGCAACCCGATTCACGAGGCGCTCCCGGCGCTGGCGGAACTGGCGAACACCCGATGGGACACCGGCAACACCCATTTTCCGCCGACCAGTTTGCAGATATCCAATATCCATGCCGGTACCGGCGCCGGCAACGTTATCCCCGGGGAACTGGTCGTCGACTTCAATTTCCGCTTCGCCACCAGCAGCAGCGCCGCTACGCTCAAGGCACGCTGCGAGCAAATACTGGTCAACGCCGGCTGCGACTTCTCGATCGACTGGCAACTCGGCGGCGAACCCTTCCTGACCTCCCAGGGAGCGTTGCTGGACAGTGTGAGCCGCGCCATCGTCGCTTTGACCGGGACCCCACCGCAGGCATCTACCGGCGGCGGCACATCGGACGGCCGCTTCATCGCCCCGACCGGGACGGAAGTCGTGGAACTGGGCGTGCCCAACCCCAGCATCCACAAGATCAACGAGCAGGTGCGTCTGGAGGACTTGGAGCTGCTGGAGCGGCTTTACCGCCGCATTCTGACCGACCTGCTGGGCCGCGGCGGCACCTGAATCCAGCGCGCCGCACGGGAAGACCCGAACGATCAGGCGGGATCGTCGAACAGGGAGATGTGCTTCCCGGCGGTGTAGCCGCCGTCGACCATCAACGCCGCACCGGTAATGAAGGAAGCGTCGTCGGAGGCGAGGAACACCATCGGCCTGGCCATCTCTTCCGGTTCCGCCATTCGACCCATAGCGCACAGGCTGGTCATGATTGCCTCGTGCCCGGGATTTGCCGCCATGTAGCCACGAATCCGCGGCGTCATGGTCCCGCCGGGGCAGAGAGTATTGACGCGGATATGGTCCTTGGCGAAGTCCATCGCCATGTTCTTGCTCAAATTGATGACAGCGGCTTTGGTGGCCGAATAGGCAGAACAGCGGTTCTCGGCCAGCACCCCGGCGATGGAAGCGACATTGACGATGGACCCGCCGCCGCGTTTGCGCATTTCCGGAATGCAGTACTTCGACAGGCGGTAGATGGACATCAGGTTGACGTCGATGATGAAGCGCCATTCGTCGTCCTCGGCCTCCTCGACGTTCTTCATCGAGTTGTTGCCGGCGACATTGAACAGCGCATCGATTCCGCCGAACCGTTCCACCACCGCCGGGACAAACGCCTTGATACTCTCCAGGTCCGTGACATCCAGCGTCCACCCGGCGGCCCGTTTTCCGCTGGGGTCCAGTTCCAGTGCCAAAGCCCGCGCGTGGTCACCATCCATGTCCGCGATGGCAACCATACCACCATCCGCGAACCAGGCTTCACTCGTCGCCCGGCCGATCCCGGCGGCACCTCCCGTCACGATACCGACCCTGTCCGCAAAGCGTCCTGCAGCCATGTCACCCCTCCTTAATGGTTTTCCTGCTCTCGTCCGCCAGCCGCCGCGCGCCGATTTTCGTACAGCGGCGCGGACACGGTGGCAGGCACTGACTTATGCGCGCCGCAGCGCTTCCACACCGGGCAGCGCTTTCCCCTCCATGAACTCGAGAAAAGCACCGCCACCCGTCGAAATATAAGAGATCCGGTCGCCCACGCCGAACCGGGCGATGGCGGCCAGGGTGTCCCCTCCACCGGCCACCGAAAAAGCGGACGAAGCGGCAACGGACTGAGCCAGAATCCGGGTGCCCTCGGCGAAAGCGTCGAACTCGAAGACCCCGAGTGGCCCGTTCCAGACGATGGTGCCGGCGGAACTGAGCAACGGGTCCAGCGAGCGGGCGAACTGCGGCGTCACATCCAGAATCAACTCGTCCGGGCGGACTTCGCGGATACCCCGCTCGACCGCGCGCGCCTGCGCGCTGAACTCGGCGGCACACAAAACCCGCTCCGGCAGGGGCAAGGCGACGCCGCGTCGCGCCGCCTCCGCGATCAACCGGCTGCTGGTTTCCACCAGATCGGGCTCGTACAAGGACGCGCCGATGTCGTGACCCTGGGCTGCCAGAAAGGTGTTGGCGATGCCGCCGCCGACCACCAGCCCCTCGACCTTGCCGAGCAGATTTTCCAGCAACGCCAGTTTGCTGGAGACTTTCGCGCCACCGACCACTGCTACCAGGGGTCGCCGCGGATTGTGCAGGGCATTGCCCAGCGCCTCGAGTTCGCTCACCAGTAACGGACCGGCGCACGCCGCGGGTGCGAAATGCGCGACGCCGGCGGTGGAAGCCTGGGCGCGATGCGCGGTTCCAAAGGCATCCATCACGAACAGATCGCATAGCGCCGCCATCTGCCGGGCTAACTCGGGGTCGTTGGATTTCTCGCCGGGATTGAAGCGAACGTTCTCACACAACACGACCTCGCCCGGGACGACATTGACTCCGTCGAGCCACTGCGCTTCGAAGCGGATCGGGAATGACACCAAATCCGCGATCCGCTGCGCTACCGGGGCCAGGGAAAACCGGGAGTCCGGCTTGCCTTCCTCGGGACGCCCCAGATGGGACAGCACCAGCACCCGGGCGCCGGCATCCACCACCTGCTGCAGGGTCGGCAGGAAGGCCCGTATCCGGGTATCGTCCGCGACGCCACCATCGGCAAGCGGAACATTCAGGTCCGCCCGGATCAAGACCCGCTTGCCGGCGAGATCGAAATCCGCGAGCCGCGGGATTCCCTCAAGCGGCATGGGCGTTGCTCAACCGGCGCTCATCAGGGCCAGCGTGGTGTCCAGCATGCGGTTGGAAAAGCCCCACTCGTTGTCATACCAGGAGCAGACCTTGACCAGGGTACCGTCGATCACCTTGGTGAGCGGCGCCTCGTAGATCGACGAGGCGGGATTGTGATTGAAATCGACCGATACCAGCGGCAGGTCGTTGTAGGCCAGAATCCCGCGCAGCTCGCCGTCGGCCGCGGCACGCAGCGCGTCGTTGATCTCATCCACCGAGGTCGCCCGCCCGGCGGTGAAAGTCAGGTCCACCATGGAGACGTTGATGGTAGGCACCCGTACGGCGAAGCCGTCGAGCTTGCCCGCAAGTTCCGGCAACACCAGCCCCACCGCCGCCGCGGCACCGGTCTTGGTCGGGATCATGGACATGGTGGCAGACCGGGCGCGCCGCAGGTCGGAGTGATACACGTCCGTCAAAACCTGGTCGTTGGTGTAGGCGTGGATGGTAGTCATCAGACCGGACTCAACCCCCACGGTCTCGTGCAGCACCTTCACCAGGGGGGCGAGGCAGTTCGTGGTGCAGGAGGCGTTGGAGATGATCTTGTGATCCGCCTTCAGGGTACCGTGGTTGACGCCGTAGACGACGGTGGCATCGACATCGTTGCCAGCCGGTGCCGAAATGACCACCTTGCCGGCGCCGGCGACGAGATGAGCGCTGGCTTTGTCACGGCTGGCAAACAGTCCCGTGCACTCGAGGACGACATCCACTCCCAGCTCTCCCCAGGGTAGATCCGCGGGATTGCGCTGCGAGACCACCCGGATTCGATCACCGTTCACGACGAGATGATCGCCATCCACGGCCACCTCGCCCGGGAAACGGCCGTGAGCGGTGTCGTACTGCATCAGATGCCCGAGGATGTTGGCGTCCCCGAGATCGTTGACCGCGACCACCTCGATTTCGCCGGTGCGTCCGGACTCATAAAGTGCCCGCAACACGTTTCTGCCGATCCGGCCGAAGCCGTTGATTGCTGACTTGATTGCCATTGTGCTAACTCCCCGTCTGCAATGACTTGCTGCGCCTGAAGATCACGCCGCCGCCTGAGTGCGGTCGACGCACTTGGTGGCAGCCGCCACCACGGCGTCCGTCGTCAATCCGAAATGTTCAAATAACTCCCCGGCCGGCGCCGAGGCGCCGAAACCGTCCACACCGATGCAAATTCCCTGAGCTCCAGCGTACCGCTGCCAGCCGGCGGTACTGCCTGCCTCGATGGTGACCCTGGCCGCCACCGCCGCTGGCAGAACCTGATCCCGGTAAGCGCGCGCCTGGGTCTCGAACCGCTGCGGATTGGGCATGGAGACCACCCGCACGCGCAAGCCGTTCTCGGTAATCAGCCGACACGCCGCAACGGCGAGCGCAACTTCCGATCCGGAGGCGATCAGGATTACGTCCGGTTCCGGCTCCGTGCCCAACAGAACATAGCCGCCCCTGCGAATCCCTTCTAGCGCCGCGGTATCACGCTCCTGGTGGGGCAGGGTCTGACGCGACAGTGCCAACGCCGTGGGTCCGGCGCGCCGTTCAACGGCACATTGCCACGCAACCAGTGTTTCCACGGCGTCGCAAGGGCGCCAGACCGAAAGATTTGGAATGAGGCGCAGACTCGCCAAGTGCTCTACGGGCTGATGGGTGGGACCGTCCTCACCCAGACCGATGGAATCGTGGGTGTAGACCAAGACCACCCGCTGGTCCATCAACGCCGCCATACGTACCGCGTTGCGGGCATAGTCGGAGAAGGTGAGAAAGGTTCCTCCGAACGGGAGCAACCCGCCATGCAGCGCCATGCCGTTCATGACCGCGGTCATACCGAATTCACGCACCCCGTAGAAAAGGTAGTTGCCTCCCCCCGCGGGTTCCACGGTGCGGGCCGCCTTCCAGCGCGTTTTGTTCGAATCCGTGAGATCCGCCGAGCCCCCGACAAGCTCCGGCAACGCCGCCGCCAGGGTCTCGATCGCAACCTGCGATGCCTGCCGGCTCGCCAGGGCCAGCGCCCGCTCTTGCGCCTCCCGGGTCCACTGCGCACAACGCTCGGACCAGTCGGGCGGCAGCTCGCCGGCGACACGGCGCTCCAGTTCGCCGCCCAGATCCGGGAAAGCCGCGGCGTAGGACGCCCATTGTTCCCGCCACTGCGCTTCCGCCGCAGCGCCCGCCTCGCGCCGGTCCCACGCCGCGCGAACGTCGTCCGGAACGACAAAGGGCGGGTGCGGCCAGCCCATCAGATCCCGCGCTGCGGCGATCTCCTCACTGCCGAGGGGCGAACCGTGAACGCCGGCTCCTCCCTGCTTGTTCGGCGCGCCGCGTCCGATGACCGTCTTGCAGCAGATCAGTGTGGGATGGGCCGTGTCGGCAACGGCCGCGTCCAGGGCCGCCGCCACTGCAGCCGGATCATGTCCGTCCACATCCTCGACCACCTGCCAGCGATAGGCCCGGAACCGCATCGGGATATCTTCACGAAACCAGCCGCTCACCGGTCCGTCGATGGAGATGCCGTTATCGTCGTACAGGACGATGAGTTTGCCGAGCTCGAGATGGCCCGCCAGGGAGCAGACCTCATGGGAAATGCCCTCCATCAGACAACCGTCACCCACGATCGCAAAGGTCCGGTGATCGATGATCTCGTGGCCCGGCCGATTGAACTCGGCAGCGAGCAACCGCTCGGCGAGCGCCATGCCCACCGCGTTGGCGAGACCCTGACCGAGCGGCCCGGTAGTGGTCTCGACGCCGGGAGGCACCCCGACCTCCGGGTGTCCAGGGGTTCGGGAATGGAGTTGCCGGAACCGCTTCAACTCATCTATGCTCAGATCGTAACCGGTCAAGTGCAGCAACGCGTACAACAGGGCCGACGCGTGGCCGTTCGACAACACGAAGCGGTCTCGATTAAGCCAGTTGGGATTCGCCGGGTTGTGCCGCAAATAGTCCCGCCAGAGCACGGTGGCGACCTCCGCCAACCCCATGGGGGCGCCGGGATGTCCGGACTCGGCGGCTTGCACGGCATCCATACTCAATGCCCGCAGGGCATTGGGCAATTCCGGTGCGATGGTTGGCATCTATAATCTCGTCACTGATTGCGCGCTGCCGGGCCTCACACCGGGGCGATGCGGCTTCTGACGGCCAAGCGGGGCGAAGCCGGCACCGCTCCATCGGACGGAAAAATCGATTCGCGACCGTATACACCGCCGTTCCGGTCGGACATGGGAACAGCACATCGGGGGCGCGCGAGTTTAGCACAGCAGCACACGGTCACCGGACCGGTTCGCCCCCCCGATACGATGGCGAGAGCGATCCTCATGCGCCATAATCTGCGCTGTCCCAGAGCCATTCAGACAGCCACCGCAGTGCCCGACCCCCCCCCCAAACTAATCAAGAAGTACGCCAATCGGCGGCTGTACGACACCGAGGACAGCAAGTACATTACCCTCAGCGATCTGATGGAGATGACCCGCGAGCGGATCGATTATCGTGTCGTGGACGCCCGCGGCGGTCACGACATCACCCGCCAGGTGCTGGTACAAATCATCATCGAGCAGGAAGCGGACGAACAGACCGCGATGATGAGTGTGCCGGTGTTGCGCGAGATGGTGAGTTTGTACGGAAATTCACCCATCAACCGGCTGTTCATCAATTACCTGGGCGAGGTGATGACCAACTTTCTGCGCCACCAGACGGAACTCAAGGAGCAGACACTGCGGGTTTTCGAAGGCATCTCGCCGGCCCCTGTTTCGCGCGAAATGTCGGAGCAGCAGGTGCGCATGTGGAAAGCGATGATGACGGCGTTCAACTGGTCGCCCAACGACCCCAACACGATCCGCGTACCTTTCGCCGACATTTACGACGGCGCGGCGCGCGAGAACCTGTCGGCGACGGATCCGTCACAATCGACCGACCCATCGCAGCTGAGTGAACTGCGCCGGCAGATCGAGGATCTGCAACGGCGGGTGGCGCAATTGACGGAAAGCGCGGAAAACTCCTGACCCGCCACTTCGGGGCGATCCTTTTTAAGGCAACGCTTTCTCCAGCGCCGGAACCAGTTCGAACAAGTCTCCGACCAGGCCCAGATCCGCCACCTCGAAAATAGGCGCGTCGGCATCGCTATTGATAGCCACGATGGTGCCGGCGTCCTTGATCCCGGCGAGGTGCTGAATCGCCCCGGAAATGCC
>JAYZWP010000324.1:0-4199 GCA_036142245.1 Pseudomonadota bacterium
CAGAAGACCGTGGCCGCCTTCGGCCGCCTCGACTGCGCCTTCAACAACGCCGGCATCGCCCCGCGCCACGTCGGCCCGGTCGGCCAACGCACCCACGAGATGAGCCGGGACTCCTTCGACAGTATGCTGGCGGTCAACCTGACCGGCGTCTTCCTCTGCATGAAACACGAACTGGCGCAGATGCTGGCCCAGGGCGGCGGCGCCATCGTCAACACCGCCTCCGTCGGCGCGGTGATCGGCGGACCGGGGCTGAACGCTTACGGCGCCAACAAGGCGGCTATTCTCTCGCTGACCCGGGACATCGCCGTCACTTATGCCCGCCAGGGCATCCGCTGTAACGCCATCTGTCCCGGTTTCATCTTCACCGGCATGACCGAACGGATCGGCAAGGAGTTCCGCGACTGGGGCGTGCAGCACACCCCCATGGGACGCGGCGCGCAGCCGGTGGAAATCGCGAACGTCGCGCTGTTTCTCGCGTCCGACGAGGCCTCCTTCGTGACCGGCGCGGCGATCTTTGCCGACGGCGGTCTCACCGCGATTTAGCACCCCACCCCGGGACATCGACCGAATGGTCGATAAAGAGCACGCAGAACGCTTCGCCGGGGAGTGGCTCGACGCCTGGAACGCCCACGATCTGGACCGGATTCTTTCCCACTACGAGGAAACATTCACGATGTCGTCTCCGGCCATCACCCGGCTGACGGGTAACTCCTCGGGGACCTTGCAGGGCAAGCCGGCTGTCGGAAAGTACTGGGCGGACGCGCTCGCCCGGTATCCCAATCTGCACTTCAAACTGCTGCACCTGTTACGGGGTGTCGATAGCGTCACCCTGATCTACGACGGCGTCCTGGGCGTCACAGCGGAGGTGTTTCATTTCGGCCCCACCGGCAAAGTCACCCGCGCCTGCGCCCATTACGACCTCTGACCAATCCGCGAACCCGCACCGCGAACTGCATCCCGGTGCCGCTGTTCCGCGTTCCGGACGCCCTCTTGCATCCACCGCCAAACCGGTATAAACCGTGCAGGCGCAGCCATGACCAATGGGCGGCGCCACGGCGGACCGCCCCCCGGCGGGCCGCTTTCACAGTACAGCAGCCGCTAACGGCGCAAGGAGGAGAACCATGGCGAGTACCGCGGAGTCCGTCACGGGCTACATGACCGATGTTCAGAGCCCCTGGTTGAACGAACTGGTAGAGGATGTCCTGAAACCCCTCGGGGAAAAAGGCGCCAACCACCCGGTGGTCAAGGCGATCGAAGCGGGCGAGTTTCCGCGCGACAAGCTTTGCAAACTGATGTCCGACCTGTGCTGGGTGATTACCGGCTTTCCGGAATATGTCGCCGCGCTGGCGGCGCGCACCCCGAAAAACGAGGAACGCATCAAGTCCGCGCTGCTGGAAAACGCCTTTGTCGAGCGCGAGCACCCCGGATTTCTCGCCATCATGGTGGATGCCCTGGGTGGCGACGGGGAGCGCATCGTC
The DNA here is from genome assembly GCA_036142245.1 of Pseudomonadota bacterium. Classification (GTDB taxonomy): domain Bacteria; phylum Pseudomonadota; class Gammaproteobacteria; order Immundisolibacterales; family Immundisolibacteraceae; genus JAYZWP01. The sequence goes on from JAYZWP010000324.1 coordinate 1,479, forward strand.
ACCGGCACCGACTGGGGATACGAGTTCGGCGAAACCACCCACTCGCTGCGCATGATCATCGAAGCCTACGTGTACCACCGCCCGTGGATCGAAGGAATCGCCGCCACCGCCGTGGGGGTGGAGAGCGTTACGCCGGCCGTGTTCAACGGTTTTCGCGACGCCATGCTGACCCACTACGGCCTCACCGAGGACCAGGTGATCTGGCTCGACGCCCACTTCTCCGGGGGCGTGGAAGAAGAGCACGGTAACGAGGGGCTGCGCATCCTCGACCGGTTCGTCGACAAGGACGATATCGAAACCCAGCGGGCCTGTATCGCCGGAGCCAAGCTGGTTTGCAAGGGCATCTCCGTCAATCTGTTCGACCAGTTCCTGAACTGACCGGCGTGCCGAAAGTCAAGGTGGCACCGGACGGGGCGTGGCGGCCAGTCGCGCCCCAGTCCTCCCTGCTCGGTGCACTGATCAGCCAGCGCATCGCCGTGAATACCGTCTGCGGCAAGGGCATCTGCGGGTCCGACCTGGTGCTGATCGAGGCAGGCGCCGAAAATCTCTCTCCTAAATCCGTCAACGAAACGGCGACCCTGGAAGACATGGAGGCGCCGCACAACGCCCGCCTCGCCTGCTCAGCCAGGGTGATGAGCGGTGAGGTGGTGCTGTCGGTGCCGGCGGAGAGCCTGCGGGGCGCGGATGGCAAATCCCGCCTCGCCGAACGTTAGGGAAATTCCGGTCTCTTAAATGTCGCTTCGCGCGACATAAGCCGCGGCGCGGGCTGATGCCGCGGCGCACGGAGCTGAACCAGGCCATGGAGGGCGTTTCTCGGCGCTTTGTGCGCCTCCGCTACCGCGGGAGATTCCCCCGGCATTCCCTTCCGGCTTAGGATAGGCGGCATACCCGTTCGCAGCTCGCACCGCATCCGTGAACTACGCTCAGGCCTATCAACTCAGCACCAGACTCTGGTCAGAGAGCATTCTTCCCGTCCTGGAAGAGTACATCCGGATACCTGCCAAATCTCCCCACTTCGATGCCGACTGGGTGACGAATGGTCACCTGGAAGACGCAACCGAGCTGACGCGCGCCTGGTGTGCCGCGCAACCTCTGGAGGGCATGAGCGTCGAGGTGCACCGCCTGCCAGGACTGACGCCATTGTTGTTCGTGGAGGTGGCCGGTACGGGCCAGGGCACCGTGCTGCTTTACGGGCATACCGACAAACAGCCGGAAATGACCGGCTGGGATGCCGATCTGGGTCCCTGGAAACCGCTGCTTCGGGACGGAAAGCTGTACGGTCGGGGCGGTGCCGACGACGGTTACGCCGCCTTCGCTTCCCTCGCCGCGCTGAACCTGCTGCGGGACCAGGGGATTCCCTTCAGCCGCTGCGTGATGCTGATCGAGAATTCGGAGGAGAGCGGCAGCGACGATTTGCCGCCCTACCTCGATCTACTGGCCGGGCGGATCGGCCAACCGGAACTGGTCATCGGCCTGGACTCCGGGTGCGGCAATTATGAGCAGCTCTGGGTCACCAGTTCCCTGCGCGGCGTGCTGAATGGCGAACTGCGGGTCGACGTTCTGGCGGAGGGAGTCCACTCGGGCGACGCGGGGGGCGTCGTGCCATCCAGCTTCCGCATTCTGCGGCAGTTATTGGAGCGCCTCGAAGACTCAGCGACCGGCGCCATTCTGCTGCCGGAACTGAATTGCGCCGTACCGGCAGCACGGATCGCCCAGGCCCGTGCAGCGGCGGACGTACTCGGGCGCTCGGTGTTCGAGAAGTTTCCTCGCATCCCGGGGCTGCAGCCGCCGACGCAAGATGCCGCGGAACTGATTCTTAACCGCAGTTGGCGTCCCGCGCTGGCGGTGACCGGAGCTGACGGATTTCCCGCGATTGTCGATGCCGGTAACGTGCAGCGTCCGGGCAGCGGCGTCAAACTCTCCCTGCGCTTGCCGCCGAAGGTCGATGGTCAGCAAGCCGCGCAGCGGGTCAAGGAGACCCTCGAAGCGGATCCGCCCTGCGGAGCGCGGGTGCGGTTCACTCCGCATCAGGTCAACAGCGGCTGGGAGGCGCCTGCGCTGGCACCCTGGTTTGCCGAGGCGCTCGCCGACGCCTCCCTGGGCAGCTTTAATAAACCGGTCATGCACATGGGCGAAGGTGTCACCATCCCTTTCATCTCGATGTTGGGGGACTACTACCCTGGCGCGCAGAGCCTCATTACCGGCGTCCTGGGGCCGAAATCCAACGCCCACGGGCCGAACGAGTTCCTGCACATCGACATGGCGCAGCGCCTGACGGTGGCGATCGGCGCCGTCATCGCCGCCCACCACCGCCAGTTCAACCCGTGATTCGGCGCGGCCTGGCTACGACTCCGGTGAGCCGCTGGCCGACGTGGTCCCGGCTGACGTTATGCGTGGTGCTTGCCGTGAGCGGCTGCAGCGTGAACAAACCGTTTCAGGGAGACGGCTACACCCGCCCGGCCGACGCTGACAGACTGCTGCTCATGCCGATTGACATCGAAATGGGTGAAATCAGCGCGGCCGGCATGTACGAGCCCAAGGTCGAATGGACCGAACAGAGTCTCGCCAACGTCACCCAGGCACTCAATGCCGAACTCGGGGCCAGGTCGGTCGAGGTGATCCCTTACCGGTCTCCGGAAGGTCCCATCGAACTGTTGGAGCGGACGGGACTATCTCACCATTTTGAAGTTGCACAGTCGCTGTTCGAAGCCTATGGCGACC
>JAYZWP010000325.1:0-5255 GCA_036142245.1 Pseudomonadota bacterium
CCCAGAGCCCGCCACAACAACCAGCCGTTCAGGCCAGCCGAGAGGGTCGTCGCCAACGCAAGTCCGGCGTGGCGTAACGGTACGATCAACAACAGGTTCAGAACCATGTTGCTGACGAGGGCGATCACGGCGATGCGTACCGGCGTGCGGGTGTCCTGGCGGGCAAAGAAAGCCGGCGCGAGAATTTTCACCGCCATCGCGCCCAACAGCCCGAAGCCGTACGCGCGCAAACTGTAGGAGGCCTGGACGATGTCCTGCCCGGTTGTCGCGCCGTAGCCGAACAGTGTCGCCAGGAGCGGGATAGCCAGCACCACCAGAGCCAGTGAAGCCGGCAGAGCGATCAGCCACCACCACCGCATCGCCCAAACGATGGTCCGTCGGTAGCTATCGAGGTCCTGTGTCGCGTGCAGCCGGGAAAGGCCCGGCAACAGCACCGTGCCAAGGGCGATACCGAATACACCGAGGGGGAACTCCAGCAGGCGGTCGGAATAGTACAGCCAGGAGACCGACCCGGTCGCGAGGAAGGAGGCCAGCAGAGTATCGAACAACAGATTGATCTGTGCCACTGAAGCACCGAACAGAACCGGCACCATCAATCGGACGACTCGACTGACACCGGAGTGGCGCCAGCGCAGTCGCGGCAGCGGCAGCAGGCCGATACGCTTCAGAAAAGGAAACTGCCAGGCCAGTTGTATCGCTCCGCCCGCGAAAATACCCCACGCCAACGCCATCTCCGGGGGGTCGAATCGCGGGGCGACCCAGAGAGCCGCGGCGATCAACGCCGCATTGAGCAGAACCGGAGTAAAAGCGGCGGCGGCGAAATGGCCTCGCGAATTCAGCAACGCGCCGGATAACGCCACCAGCGAAATGAAAGCGATATACGGGAAGGTGATGCGCAGCATGGTAGCCGTGATCCCGAACTTCTCCGGGTCGTCGACGAAGCCCGGCGCCAGGACCGTGACGACGAGGGGGGCGGCAATCATTCCCACCAATGCGACGCCGCTGACCACCAGCGCGAGCATCCCGGTGACATGGTCCACCAAATCGCGCACCGCGCGACTGTCCTCGCGAGCCTGATATTGCCCTAGCACCGGCACAAACGCCTGCGCGAATGCCCCTTCCGCAAACAACCTGCGCAGAAGGTTGGGGATTCTCTGGGCGACCAGATAAGCGTCGACACCGAATCCCATGCCGAATCCCGCCGCGATCACGACGTCGCGCAACAAGCCCGCGACTCTCGACACCAGCGTAATACCACCGGTCACCGCGGTGGCGCGCAACAGATCCGTTCCCTTCGCTGCCATGTATCAGCGTCGCGGTATGGCGCGCTGACAGGACCATCGACCACCGGCCCTTACCAACGCACCCGCATTGACAGTAACGTCGTAAATCCGCATAGTTACCCGTTGCCCTGACTTACGTTTCATCAACCGCCCGCAACCGCCCGGCGGTTCTGGAGGCTTTCACTTGGCCAATTCCGCCCAAGCCCGCAAGCGGGCCCGCCAAAATACCGATCGCCGGCTACGCAACGCGAGCCAACGCTCCGCCTTGCGCACAGCCATCAAGCGCGTACGCAATGCCGTACAAAACGCGGACCGGGAAGCCGCAACTGCCGCGTATCGGGCGGCGGTACCGCTGATCGACCGTGGGGCCCGCAGAGGATTGATCAAGAAAAACACCGCTGCGCGCTACAAGAGCCGCCTTAATCAGCGGATTCGTGCGGTCGGTTGACCCGACCGGGGTCGGTCGGGTCCGTTGCGTTGCATGATTTTTGACCTGGCGGATGAATCACACCACCACCAAGTTATCGCGATGAATGAGTTCGTCCTCGCGCGCGCAGCCGAGTAAGTCCGCAAACCGGGTTGTCGGCTGTCCCGCGATGACGGCAACTTCCTCAGCGCTGTAGTTAACCAACCCCCGCGCCACCTCCACGCCCGCCTCGTCGGCGCAGCTCACCAGATCGCCGCGCTGATATCGACCTTCGCTCGACAACACCCCCACCGCCAATAGGCTGCGTCCGGACTGGCGCAACACCTTTACCGCGCCGGCATCGATGGTCAGTTTGCCGGCCACCCGCAACCCACCCACCAGCCACCGCTTACGCGCCGCCAATACCCCCCTGTCGGCCCGCAATCGGCTGCCACAAGAGGCGCCCGAAGCAATCTGCTGAATCACGCCTGGGGCACGGCCGTCCGCAATCACGGTATCGGTACCGGAGCGGGCGGCCAGGCGCGCGGCATTCAGTTTGCTTTTCATGCCACCGCGCCCCAGGCGCGAATCACCACCGCCGGCCGCTTTATCCAGGCTGGGGTCAGACACCTCGGCAAACTCGATCAGTTCGGCGTCGGGATCCACTTTGGGGTCGGCGCGCAACATGCCCGGCTGGTCGGTGAGCAGCATCAGCAGTCTGGCCCCCAGCAGATTGGCCACCAGGCCCGCGAGGGTATCGTTGTCACCAAACCGCAACTCTTCCGACGCGACCACGTCGTTTTCGTTGACGATGGGTACGCCCCCTGCTGTTACCAGTGTCAAGAGTGTCGTGCGGGCGTTCAAATACCGGGTCCGATCCGCCAGGTCGCCATGAGTGAGCAACACCTGGGCGGTGCGCAGGCCAAACTCGGCGAACCGCGACTCCCATGCCTGCACTAAACCCATCTGCCCCATCGCCGCGGCGGCTTGAAGCTCATGCAGCTTTGTGGGACGGGCGCTCCAGCCTAGACGCCGCACACCCTCAGCGACGGCACCCGAAGAGACCAGAACGACCTGCACTTGCCGCTGTCGCAACACCGCGATATCACTTACCCAACCTGCCATCGCCGTGTTGGCATCGACCCCAAGGCCATCGGTGGTCAACACGGCGCTGCCAAACTTGATGACGCAAAGGTCGCCCGGTGCCAGGCGCGTCTCGAACTTGGTCATGGTCGCCAGGCGTCAGCTTCCGCCGGGCCGACGGATTCATCCATCGTCTCCAGAAACTCCAGCGCGGCTTCGCAAAGCACGCGGCATCCCTGACCTGACACCGATGACACTACCCACCACCGCTGATTCCAACCCAGTTCAACGACGCAGCGTCTGGCGAGTTCCATCCCCTCATCTTCTGGCCACAGATCCGCCTTGCTGAACACGAGCCAGCGCGGAAGCTCTGCCAGATCCGAGTCGAAGGCGGTGAGTTCCTGCTCGATCTCGCGTACTTCGCTGGCCAGCCGTTGTGGCGTGGTATCCGCATCCAGCGCGACCAGGTGCAGCAGCAAGCGGTTACGCGCGAGGTGGCGCAGGAAACGGATGCCCAATCCGGCACCCTCGGCGGCGCCTTCGATCAAGCCGGGAATATCGGCCATAACCAGACTGCGCTGTTGTGCCAAGGTGACGACACCCAGACTGGGAACCAAGGTGGTAAAAGGGTAATCCGCTACCTTGGGACGGGCGGCGCTGACCGTCGAGAGGAAAGTCGACTTCCCGGCATTGGGCTTGCCGACCAAACCGACATCCGCCAGTAGTTTCAGTTCCAAGCGCAACCTGCGGGAATCACCACTCGTCCCGGCGGAAGTACGCCGCGGCGCCTGATTCACACTGGACTTGAACCGGGTGTTACCCAAGCCATGGAAACCGCCCCTAGCCACCAGCAACCGTTGGCCATCCGCCACGACATCACCGATCGCCTCTCCAGTGTCGGCATCGAAGACCAAAGTCCCCACCGGAACTCGCACTTCCAGATCATCGCCCTTGGGGCCGGCGCGCCGACCTCCACTGCCGGCCTGACCGCTGGGCGCCTGGAAACGGCGCGTATAGCGAAAATCGCTCAGCGTGTTGAGTCCCTCGTCACCGACGAGATACACGGAACCGCCGTCGCCGCCATCTCCGCCATCGGGTCCCCCGCGCGGAACGAATTTCTCACGACGGAAACTCAGGCAACCGTCTCCACCCTTACCGCCTGCCACGCTGATGGTGGCCTCGTCAACAAATTTCACTGCACTCGTTCCCGCGCCCCGTCGGTCTTATCCCGAATGCCGCTGGTCGTGCTTGAGCAGATCACCGCTGCCGCCGGACCCGTGGCCGAGATTTCGTCAGTAACAATACCCGGACCAGAACGGACAAGCCCCGTCGCGGGACGGGGCTTGATCATCGGGTTCACCAGGTCGGGGCGGTTGGGAATGCCCCCTGGCGGGGGAATTACTGAACCGGCGTAACGCTCACCGTACGACGCTTGTTGGGACCCTTGCGCTCGAACAGCACCTGTCCCTCCTGCAACGCGAACAGCGTATGGTCGCGACCGATGCCCACATTGACGCCCGGATGGAAGTGGGTGCCGCGCTGCCGTACCAGGATATTACCGGGCACGACATGCTCACCGCCGAACTTCTTGACACCCAGTCTCTTGGACTCTGAATCGCGACCGTTGCGTGAACTGCCGCCCGCTTTTTTATGTGCCATGCCGTTGCCTGTAAGTGACCTGAAAGATAATGAGGCCGGATCGAAATAACTGCGGTTAGATCAACCGACCTGAATACCGGTAATCTCCAGTTGCGTCAGGTACTGTCGATGCCCTGTTTCACTCTGGGAGTGTTTGCGCCGACGCATTTTAACGATGCGGATCTTTTCCCCGCGGATCTGCGCCGCCACCTTGGCCAGCACCTTGGCCCCATCAACATAGGGCGTTCCGACGGAGGTGCCATCCTCGCCTCCGACCAGCAGTACACGATCGAGTTCCAGCGTCTCGCCTGGCTCGACATCAAGTTTTTCGACGTCGATCGTCTGCCCGGCAACAACTTTATACTGCTTGCCTCCCGTCTCGACGACAGCAAACATTCCGCTTACTCCGGTTGGTGAATTGGTCGGACCCAGAGAGTGGTCCGCGGTCGGGCCGCGCATTGTATTAAACAGGCCCGGTTGAGGTCAACGGCAGTTGACACTCGAGCGGAGCGAAACCTAGCATGCCCGGCTCTTCGCAGGAGCTGCCACTTAAATATCCCGGATACCTGTCTATCCATGAGCAAGGCCGACTACGCCGAATTGATCGCTCCCGCGAAGGGGGATATGTTGGCGGTCGATGCCGTAATTCAGGATTCGCTGGCGTCGCACGTACCCACCATCAACCAGCTCTCCCGCTATCTGGTCGACAGCGGCGGGAAACGACTGCGGCCGGTTACGGTGATCTTGTCCGCACGGGCGTGCGGTTACGATGGCACGGTCCACCACAAACTGGCCGCTATCGTCGAGTTTATCCATACGGCAACTCTGCTGCACGACGACGTGGT
>JAYZWP010000326.1:0-6781 GCA_036142245.1 Pseudomonadota bacterium
CCCTATCATCGCTGGCTGTTCGACACCACCGGTGCGCTGCGCGGCGCGCCGGCCAACGACGACTTCGCCCCGAGCTTCAGTTTCGACAAGTACCCCCTCGCCCAACCGCGTGTGGCGGAGTTTGCCGGCCTGATCTTTGTCACCATGAGCGACGAGACCCCGGAACTTGAAGGCTACCTGGGGCGCATCAAGAACGCACTGGCCAAATCATTGGGGGGCGACGGCCGATTGCGCCTGCTGGGCTACCAGAAGGTGGTCTACACGGCCAATTGGAAGGCCTATGCCGACAATGACGGCTACCACGCCCCGCTGCTGCACGCCGCCTTCAAGATGCTCAACTGGCAGGGGGGCAAAGGCCAGCAATACGCCACCGAGCGTGGTCATATCGCGTTTGAATCGGAGCTGACCGTACCGGACAATCCCGGCTTCCTGAAGGATCCGACCCTGATCGAGTTCAAGGGCACCCAAAGCTCCAAGGGGTCACTGATCGCCTCGGTGTTCCCGACCATGGTGATCACCAAACACCTGGACATGATCAACATCCGCTTCGCCATCGCCCGATCGGTCGACAAGACGGAAGTGCATTACGCTTACTTCTATCATGAGGACGATGACGAGGAGATGATTCGCCACCGGCTGCGCCAGTCTTCCAACATGCTGGGACCAACCGGGCTGGTTTCGATGGAGGACGCCTCCATTTTTCACCGCATTCAAACCGGTAACCATACGCCGGGCAATGCGGTGTTTCAGAAGGGCGTGAGCAAGGAAACCGAAATGTGGTTCGACTTCAAGCAGAATGACGAATCGGGCAACCTGCCGCGCTGGGAGTACTACCGTAAAGTGATGGGTTTCGCGAGGGAGGAAGCATGAGTACCGTATCCCGTGACGTATTGGACCAGATAGACGCGCTGCAGAACGAATATATCTACGCGCTCGACAACAAAAACATGCCCAGTTGGCTGGGAACTTTTGACAACCCCGGCTCCTATATCTGCATAGCTGCCGAGAACGAGGCGCACGGCCTGCCGTTGGCGTTGATGATGGATGACTGTCACGAGCGCCTGGAAGACCGGGTGACCTATATCACTCAGGTGTGGGCCGGTACCTTCGAGGACTATCAGACCCGGCATTTCATCCAGCGCATGAAGACCGAGACCGCCGGCGACAGCGCCTATAGGGTCGAAACCAACTACTCCATTCTCTACACACCGGAGCAGGGTCAGACCGAGATCCTGGTCACCGGACGTTATGTGGACGAAGTAGTGATCAACGGCGTGGCCAAATTCCGCTCCAAGCGGGCAATCATGGATACCAACGTGTCGCCGCGCTACATCGTTTATCCGGTCTGACCCCGCCGCAGACCCGACAGGTCCCAACCAGGCTCCGGCCACTTTCCCGGTGGCCGGAGCAGCGGCCACATCCCGCTGCGCTGGACGCCAATCCGGCAATCGGGCTACCGTTACCCCCATGAGCGGCCGCATTCCCGAAGCCTTCATCCAGGAACTGCTGAACCGGGTCGATATCGCCGATCTCATAGGCGGCCGCGTGTCGCTCAAGCGGGCGGGAGCCGAGTTCAACGCCTGCGGCCCCTTTCACGACGAGAAGACCCCCTCTTTTACCGTCAGCCCGACGAAGCAGTTCTATCACTGCTTTGGCTGCGGTGCCCACGGAACGGCGATCTCCTTTCTGATGGAGTACGACGGCCTCGATTTCGTCGAGGCCATAGAAGACCTCGCTGGCCTGTGCGGACTGGAGGTGCCCCGCGAAGGAAATGACGCGCCGGTATCGTCGACCAGGTCACAGGCAGCGGACAGCGCCGCTGTCATTGCCCTGCAGGAGCGCGCGAGCCGTTATTACCAGCAGCAACTGCGTCACCACCCCGATGCGCCGCGCGTGGTCGCCTACCTCAAGCAGCGAGGTGTGTCCGGAATCACGGCGGCGACCTTCCGGATAGGCTTCGCACCGGCGGGATGGAACAACCTGATCGACGCCTTCGGACATGAACAGGAGAATGCCCTCGTCACCGCCGGTCTCGCCATCCGCCGCGACAAAGGCGGCTGTTACGACCGCTTCCGTGACCGCCTGATGTTCCCCATTCTGGATACCCGCGGCCGCACCGTTGGCTTCGGCGGTCGCAGTCTGGGCGACGACACCCCGAAATATCTCAACTCCCCGGAGACCGCTGCCTTCCACAAGGGACGGGAACTGTACGGACTTCATCCCGCTTTGCAACGGGATCGGCATCCTCGGCGCGTCGTGGTCGTGGAGGGCTACATGGACGTCATCGCCCTCGCGCAAGCTGGCATCCCCTGCCCCGTCGCCACACTGGGCACTGCACCCACAAATGAGCACTTGCAACGGCTGTTCCGGGTCACTGACCAGATAGTGTTCTGTTTCGATGGCGACGCCGCCGGGCGCCGGGCCGCCGAACGGGCCATGGAGATCGCCCTGGCCATGCTGCGGGACGGCCGACGGGTGGAGTTCGCGTTCCTGCCGGAGGGGGAAGACCCCGACACCCGGGTGCGCAACGGTGGTGGAACCACTTTCGAGCGGTTTCTCGACGAGGCGATCCCCTTGTCGGAGTTTCTGTTCAACCGTCTGCTCGACCAGACCGACCTGTACAGCCTGGACGGCCGGGCCAGACTGGTAGAGTTGGCCAGACCGTATCTGATCCGTGTACCGCCCGGAGCCCTGCGGGAACTGCTGCTGGCACGCACCGCTGACCTCACGCAGCTACCCGCCGATCAGGTGCGCCGGATAATCACCGCATCCGGGAACCGGGCCGTTGGCATGAGCACGCAAACCAAGATGCCTGTGCGGCAAGAAGCGAATCCATCAGCCCGGACACCGGTACCCTCCCCGGTGATCACCAGAGCGCTCCGCTTGCTGCTGACGGAACCGCGCTGCGCCGATGCGATCCAGGACGACACGGACCTCGACATCATTGATCTCCCGGGCGCCGACCTGCTACGCGAGGCAGTGCAGTTCTTTCGCGGCCACCCCGACGCGACCACCGCCATGCTGCTGGAAAAATTCCGCGGACGTCCAGAAGCGGCAATTCTTGCCGAGATTGCACACCAGAAACCCGGCGGCGTGGACGATTCCATCCGTCACAGCGCGCCCCTGGCGGACGCGATCGTCATCAACGATGAGTTCCGTGATCTCGTCAGCGTTATGCGGCGCCTCGCGGAGCGGCAGCGGCGCCGCGCCCTGCTCAGCCGAAAATCGGTTAACTCTCTGACTGAAAAGGAAAAACTGGAGCTTCGCGGGTTGCGCAGAGAAACCATTCAGTAACCGCACGGTCCAATTCACTTTATAATGTGCTGTTAAGCCGCCCCCTGTCCTAATCTGCCGAGGTCCCTGCCGAGTATGGATCAAACCGTCGACCAAGATTCCGACCTGAAACGCCTGCTGGCCATCGGCCGCAATCGAGGCTACCTCACCTACAAGGAAATCAACGACCATCTCCCCCACGAGATCGTCGAGACCGAGCAGGTCGAGGACATCATCAGCATGATCAACGACATGGGAATCAATGTATACGATTCCCCTCCGGATGCGGATGAACTGCTGCTGTCCGATGACGGTATCGGCACCGACGACACCGATGTCGAAGAGGCTGCCGCGGCGCTGAGCGCCGTCGAGACCGAAGGCCGCACCACTGACCCGGTGCGCATGTACATGCGCGAGATGGGCACCGTCGAACTACTCACCCGCGAAGGCGAGATCGCCATTGCCAAGCGCATCGAAGCCGGTCAGCGCATGGTGATGGACGCCCTGGTCAATTTCCCGCCCACCGTTGGCAGTGTGCTGGAAATTTATGAAGGAGTCAAAGACGATCAGCAGAAACTGGGGGGCCTGATCGGCGGCCTGTTCGAGTCCGAAGAAGAGCTGGCTCAAGCGGAAGAGGCGGCGAAGAAAGCCGCGGAGGCTCAGGCCGCCGCTCTGGAAGCAAGAGCCCGCGGCGAGTCCACCGACGACGACGAGGACCTCAACAAAGGCAACACGGGGCCAGACCTGAAAATCGCCGCCGCCTATTTCCGTAAGCTCGCCAAGCTGCACACCGCTTATCGCGTCGAACTGGACAAAAAGCGGCGCAACCAACGCAAGCTTGCCAAAGCCCGGAAGGAGATGGCCGATCATTTCCTGACTATGCGCTACATTCCGAAGCACATAGACGATCTGGTACTCGCCCTGCGCAGCGTCATCGATCGCGTGCGGGAACAGGAAAAGATCATCCAGCGCTGCGCTGTCAGGGAAGCCCGCATGCCGCGCAAGGAATTCCTCGAAACCTTCACCGACAACGAGACCGATCCGGAATGGGTGGTGCGCCAGTCGCGCCGCCGCCAACCCTGGGCGGAGGCGCTGAAGGCGCATACGACCGAGATCCAGCGCGCCAACCGACGCCTTGCCGAACTCGAGGAAGAGGTCGGCATCACCATCAAGGAACTGAAAACCATCAGCACCGCCGCCTCCGTCGGCGAGGCCAAAGCCAACCGTGCCAAGAAAGACATGGTGGAGGCGAACCTGCGCCTGGTGATCTCCATCGCCAAGAAATACACCAGCCGTGGTCTGCAATTCCTGGACCTGATTCAGGAGGGGAACATCGGTCTGATGAAGGCGGTGGACAAGTTCGAGTATCGTCGCGGCTACAAGTTTTCGACCTACGCCACCTGGTGGATACGCCAGGCCATCACCCGCTCTATCGCGGATCAGGCCCGTACCATTCGGATTCCGGTCCACATGATCGAGACCATCAACAAACTGAACCGCGTTTCGCGGCAGCTGTTCCAGCAGATGGGTCGCGAACCGACGCCGGATGAACTGGCGGAAAAGATGGAGATGCCGGAGGACAAAATCCGCAAGGTGCTGAAAATCGCCAAGGAGCCGATCTCCATGGAGACCCCGATCGGCGACGACGAGGATTCCAGTCTGGGCGACTTCATCCAGGACGACTCCATCCTCCCGCCCGTGGAAGCGACCACGGTCGAGGACCTGCGGGAAACCACCCAGGAAGTGCTCTCCTCCCTCAGCTCCCGGGAGGCCAAAGTGCTGCGCATGCGCTTCGGCATCGATACCAATACCGACCATACCCTCGAGGAGGTCGGCAAGCAGTTCGACGTCACCCGCGAGCGGATTCGCCAGATAGAGGCCAAGGCACTGCGCAAACTGCGCCACCCGAGCCGCGCGGAAAAATTGCGCGGATTCCTCGACTGACGGGAACAAGGTCACCGAGCCCATCAAATTGCCGGCGACCGCCGGCTTTTTGTTGGCACTTCGCACAGTAATCTTCCGCCTCCGGTGGGCCCTTAGCTCAGTTGGTTAGAGCAGGGGACTCATAATCCCTTGGTCGTAGGTTCGAGTCCTACAGGGCCCACCATTATTTCAATGACTTACGAGCGGCACGGTCTTGAGTCATCGTCCCTGGGTTCCACATGGGTGCCAATGAGCCAAATTTTCTCCGGCATGAAACGTCGTCGCCCAACCTTAAATCTTTGGTAAGGAACCCTATCTGGCGGTCGATGGGGGGTCGGCGAGAAACCGGAGTCCCGCCGTATTCCGTGGCGGGTGTCCTCAGACAACTTAAGGTCTCGGCTGTTTCGGGAGAGGTAGAGATTATTCTGTGCTGGAGTATCCAGGACAGTGCCGAAAAGATCGGATGGCTGAAAGCATGCTTTTTGTCTGGCGCCCGCGGGCGATCTGGCAAGAAACCGAAACAGAGGTCCCAACTATGGGTTCCCATGGCGTGCAGTCACACGCATTGTGTGCCCCTGCAGGTGTCGCTTTACGCCCCGCTATTCCGGATAAATCTTCCGCGTTAGTTAGCTGCTTGAGGGGACTGTCCGGGGCGATTTTGTCGATCGCTGAGAGCGCGTTTAAAGCATTCTCTCGATTGCCTTCACCCAAGAACGACAAGCCGGCTTGGTAGAAGAAGTCTGCGGCGGTGTACTTGCTTTGCGGAACGCCCTCGCCGTTGGCATACATGACGCCGAGATTGTATTGGGCAGCTGCATCCCCTTGCTCGGCAGCCAGGCGGAACCACTTCGCCGCCTCGGCATGGTCTTCGGCAACGCCCCGGCCATTCTCATACATGACGCCGAGATTGAGTTGGGCTCGTGCATCCCCTTGCATCCCCTTGCTCGGCAGCCATCCGGTACCACTTCACCGCCTCGGCATGGTCTTCGGCAACGCCCTCGCCGATGTAATACATACGCCCGAGATTGTATTGGGCAGCTGCGGAACCGCTTTCCGCAAGCGAACGTAACTTCTCGACGGCGTACTGATAATCGCCGCGAAAAAATGCGGCCATGGCATCGTCGAACGGCTCTGCCAATGCCGGCGCAGCGTGCAAAAGGATGATGAGCGCAGCGCCGAGGCGTTTTAGCGTTCGCATTGTTATGGTGCTCCCATTCTGTTATTGATCGGGCGGGAGCCTAAAGGAGCGGAACCGGCGCCTGCAAGCTCGCTGGATAGTTAAGTGGGTTCGTTCGTAACCCTACTTGGCAACTGTTCGTAAAGAGCGGCGCTGTCGCTCTACGCCGGGAATTCCTGCGATCAGGGCCAACGAAGCTTTCAAGGCGCGCAGTAGCACTTCCCCTGCCGGTTCCTGTGCCTCGTCCAGGTTAGCGTTGTAGTAACTCTCCAGCGCCTTCACAAAATCCCAGAGCTCCAGCCCATCTCGGGGGTAGCAAGCAGATTTCCTGCTTACGTGTTCCCAGGTTCTGGGTGGCGTCGAGATAGCCCAGCATGAACCCGGTGCAGTGGCCGAACATCATCGCCT
>JAYZWP010000327.1:0-2899 GCA_036142245.1 Pseudomonadota bacterium
AACAGGTGGCGAATCCACTGCGCCGCGCTGTAACAGGCGGCGAAGGTCAACGCGACCAGCAAGGCGCGACCGATCAAACTGTGCAGTAAACCGTTGTACCAGGTGAAAAACGCTCCACCCCGCGCGGCGGCGAACAACCAAATTGCGAAAACACCGCAACCAGCGAACAGCGCGGCATTCATGGCACGATGAAGAATCGAGGTGAACGCGCCGATCAGCGGGCGATAGATCGTCAGGTGCGGTGACAGCGGTCTTTGGGTGCTCACGATCCGGACCTCGGCATG
The DNA here is from genome assembly GCA_036142245.1 of Pseudomonadota bacterium. Lineage (GTDB taxonomy): Bacteria > Pseudomonadota > Gammaproteobacteria > Immundisolibacterales > Immundisolibacteraceae > JAYZWP01. The sequence continues at coordinate 285 of JAYZWP010000327.1, forward strand.
TAGTAACTTAAGAGGACGCGTTCTGAGTTGGGAATCCCGGCGCGGGAGCGGCTCAGCCGCTCTGCGCCTCGGAATCGCCCTCCAGAGCCTTCATGCTGAGGCGGATGCGGCCCTGCTTGTCCACTTCCAGCACCTTCACCCGGACCTGGTCGCCCTCGGTGAGCTTGTCGCTCACCTTCTCGACCCGTTCGTGCGAAATCTGGGAAATGTGCAGCAGACCGTCGCGTCCCGGCAGGATGGTGACAAAGGCGCCAAAATCCATCAGCTTCGCCACCTTGCCGTCGTACACCACCCCCACTTCGACATCGGCGGTGATCTGCTCGATCTGATGGCGCGCCTGCTCCGCCGCCGCACGGTCCACGGAGGCGACCTTCACGGTTCCGTCGTCGGAAATATCGATGGTGGTCCCGGTGGACTCCGTGATGGAGCGGATCGTCGACCCGCCTTTACCGATCACATCGCGAATTTTTTCAGGATCGATCCGGAATGAGAGGATGCGCGGCGCGTAGTCGGACATCTCCTCGCGGGGCCGGTCCAGGACCTCGTTCATCTTGCTCAGCACGTGCAGACGGGCCTCCTTCGCCTGCTCCAGGGCGACCCGCATGATGTCGGCGTGGATGCCGGTCACCTTGATGTCCATCTGCAGTGCAGTCACACCATCCGCGGTACCCGCCACTTTGAAGTCCATGTCGCCGAGATGATCCTCGTCACCGAGGATGTCGGTCAGCACGGCGAACCGGTTCTCCTCCTTGATCAGGCCCATCGCGATACCGGCCACGGCACCCCGCAGCGGCACGCCGGCGTCCATCATCGCCAGGCTGCCCCCACAGACCGAGGCCATCGAGCTGGAACCGTTGGATTCGGTGATCTCCGAGACCACCCGGATCACGTAAGGGAATTCATCCGCGTCCGGCACCATGTTGATCAGCGCGCGTTTGGCCAGGCGCCCATGTCCCAGTTCGCGGCGTTTGGTCACGCCCATGCGGCCCGTTTCTCCGACGCAGTACGGCGGGAAGTTGTAGTGCAGCATGAACCGGTCGCGGTACTCGCCTTCCAGGGCGTCGATGATCTGGGAATCCCGCTCGGTGCCCAGGGTGGTCACCACCAGTGCCTGGGTCTCGCCGCGGGTAAACAGCACCGATCCGTGGGTACGCGGCAACACGCCGGTCTTGATGGTGATGGGGCGGACATCACGCGTCGTGCGCCCGTCGATGCGCGGGGCGCCACTCAGAATGTTGCTGCGCACAACTTCCTTTTCCAGGGCGCTGAGCGCCTCGGCCACTGCCGCATCCCGCTGCGGATCGTCGTCTTGCACCAGCTCGCCGATCACGCGCTGGCGCACGGCGTCCAGAGCTTCCTTGCGCTGCATCTTGTCGGTGACCCGAAACGCTGCTTCGATATCGCCGCGCGCCGCATCCGCGACCGCCTGCACGAGAGCGGTATCCTTCTCCGCCGGCGTCCATTCCCACGGCGTGGGCGCCACTTGCGCGGCCAAATCGCGGATCATCCCGATCAGGGGCTGCATCTGCTCGTGACCGAACAGCACGCCACCGAGAACCACGTCATCGGGCAGATTCTTCGCCTCCGACTCCACCATCAGCACACCGGAATCGAGGCCCGCGACGACCAGATTCAGCGCCGATTCCTGCGTCTGGGCAAAGGTGGGATTCAGTATGTACTGACCGTCCACGTAACCGACCCGCGCCCCGCCGACAGGTCCCGCGAAGGGCATGCCGCTGATCGACAACGCCGCGGAAGCGCCGATCATGGCGGGGATATCGGGATCCACCTCGTCGTCAACCGACAGCACGGTGGCAACCACCTGGACCTCGTTGAGAAACCCTTTCGGAAACAGCGGCCGAATCCCGCGATCCACCAGCCGCGCGGTAAGCGTCGCCTTCTCACTGGGCCGCCCCTCGCGCTTGAAAAACCCGCCCGGCACCTTTCCGGCGGCGTAACTTTTCTCCAGGTAGTCCACCGTCAGGGGGAAAAAATCCTGCCCCGGCCGCGGCGACTTACTCCCGGTAACCGCCACCAAGACCATGGTGTCGCCCAACCGCACCATCACGGAACTGGCCTGCCGCGCGACCTCGCCTGTCTCCAGCACCAGTGTGTGCTGGCCGTATTGCAACTCTTTGCGTACTAAATTCAATGTCTTGTTTCCTATAACTACAGATCGGTGCGATACGGAATCGCGGTTCCCGGACAGGCCTGTTCCTGCTCAGCCGATGTTTTCAGCGCCGCAGACCCAGCCGCTGCACCAGTTCGCGATAGCGGCCGACATCCTTGCTTTTCAGGTAGTCCAGCAACTTGCGCCGTTTGCTCACCACCCGCCGCAAACCCTGCCGGGAATGGTGGTCCTGCTTGTGCTCCTTGAAGTGCTCGGTCAGATAGTCGAGCTTGGCGGATAGCAACGCGACCTGCACCTCGACGGAACCGGTATCCGATTCGCCGCGCTGATAGTCCTTGATGATGGTCGCTCGCTGTTCAGTGGACAATGTCATCTTCAGATACCTCGAAACGGGCCCCGCGGCCCGGCTTTGTCTTCCCTAGCCAAAATGTAACAGTCGGCGTGGCGCAATGGTGCCGTCACCCAGCGCCTCGCCAACGCCGAC
>JAYZWP010000328.1:0-3285 GCA_036142245.1 Pseudomonadota bacterium
GGCTCCCGACGGCACCTTGCGGCCGTTCTGTCACTCCTGCTGCACAGCCCGACCGGGTTCACCGGCCCGGCCATCACCGTCGAAGCGCTGTTCAAGGACCGTGCGTTGCTGCGTATCGATGGCCGCACCCAACTGATGCGAGTCGGCGACACCTCCGAAGAGGGGGTGACTCTCCTGGAAGCCAGCGCCATGGGTGCCACAGTGCGACTGGACGACCGGGAAATAGATCTCACGCTTCACGAAACCATCAGCACCCGGGTTGCACCTCCGCCTGAAGTCGCCGAAGTATCGATCTGGCGGGACGAACAGGGGTTTTTTCGTGTGCCGGGAACCCTCAACGGAGTCCTGGCCGATTTTCTGGTGGACACCGGGGCGAGCCACGTGGCATTGAACGAGCATGACGCACGCCGCTTCGGCATCGACTACCGTGCCGCCGGGGAGCCGACCCGCGTGAACACCGCCGGCGGCGTAACCGAAGCTTACGCCGTGACGCTGCGAAGTCTGACGATCGGGGATATCAGCCGCCGCGACGTGCCCGGACTGGTCATCCTGGGCAATCACCCCACCCACGTACTGCTGGGTAACTCCTTCCTCGGCAGTCTCGACATCGAAAACCGGGGGCAGCAGATGATTTTGCGCAGAAAATACTAAAACGGCCCAGCGACAGGCGTCCGGTTCCCGCAATTCCCCTCAGGCGCTTTTCACAGCACCCGGTTGCAACAGCCTCACCGCCGCTTCTATACCGTCGGCATCGAGGCGGCACTCCGCAAGAAGCTCGGCCTGTTCGCCATGTTCCACAAGGCGATCCGGCAATCCCAGATGGCAGATGGTACTCGGCAAACCCTGAGCCGCTAGACATTCGGCCACGGCACTGCCGGCGCCACCGGCGACCACGTTCTCCTCCAGCGTGACCAGCGTTTCGTGGCTGCGGGCCATGTCCCGGATCAAAATCTCGTCCAGCGGCTTGACGAACCGCATGTTCACAACCGTGGCGTCGAGACGCTCCCCGGCAACCATCGCCGGCGTCACCATCGATCCAAACGCGAGCAAAGCGATGCCACGACCACGGCGCCGTACCTGCGCTTTACCGACGGGCAACGTGGCGCGGTCCCGTTGTACCAAAACACCGGGTCCGCCGCCGCGCGGGTAGCGCACTGCCGCGGGGCAATCCAGTTCGAAGCCGGTTTGAAGCATCTGCCGCGTTTCGTTCTCGTCCGCCGGAGCCATGACCACCATGTTCGGCAGGCAGCGCAGGTAAGTGTAATCGTAGCTGCCGTTGTGGGTGCCGCCATCCGCCCCCACCAAACCGGCCCTGTCGATGGCGAACAGCACCGGAAGGTTCTGAATGGCCACATCGTGGATAACCTGATCGTAGGCACGCTGCAAAAAGGTGGAGTAAATGGCGACCACCGGCTTGGCACCCTCTGCCGCCATGCCCGCCGCCAGGGTCACGCTGTGTTGCTCAGCAATGCCGACGTCGAAATACCGGTCTGGAAAGCGCTGCGAGAACTCGACCAGGCCGGACCCTTCCCGCATCGCCGGGGTGATACCCATGAGTCGCTCGTCAGCGGCAGCCGTATCGCACAGCCAATCGCTGAACACCGAAGTGTAGGTTACCGGCTTCGGATTGCTGCTGGGCAACATGCCGGTCGCCGGGTCGAACGGCGACACACCGTGGTACTTGACCGGGTTTTCTTCGGCGAGTGCGTACCCGTGACCTTTTTGCGTCACCAGATGCAACAGCCGCGGACCGCGCTGCTGGCGCAGATTGCGTAAGGTGCGAACCAACGTCTTCACGTCATGACCGTTCACCGGACCAAAGTAGTGCATACCGAGGTCCTCGAACAGCATCCCTGGCCCGACGAATCCCTTGACGTGGGACTCCGTGCGCCGGGCCAGTTCACGCATCGGTGGCATCCGGTCAAGCGCCTGTTTACCATGCTCGCGGATGCTTTGATAAACCCCTCCGGACAGCAGGCGCGCCAGATAATTGGAAACAGCCCCTACGTTCGGCGAGATCGACATTTCATTATCATTCAACACCACCAACAGATCGGCGCCCACATCACCGGCATGGTTGAGCGCTTCGTAGGCCAGTCCCGCGGTCAGTCCGCCGTCACCAATGATGGCAACCGCCGCCCGATCCTCGCCGCGACGCTGGCTCGCCAGGGCCATCCCCAGAGCCGCGCTGATGGATGTACTGGAATGCCCGGCTCCGAAGGCGTCGTACTCACTCTCCTCCCGCTTGAGGAAACCGGACAACCCGCCCGTTTTACGGATGGTGTGAAGCCGATCGCGGCGGCCGGTGAGAACCTTGTGTGGATAGCACTGGTGGCCAACGTCCCAGACCAGCCGATCGTACGGGGTGTTGAATACATAGTGCAGCGCGATGGTGAACTCCACCGCCCCCAAGCCAGCCGCAAAATGGCCGCCGCTGGTGCTGACCGACTCGATCAGAAACGCCCGCAACTCGTCGGCGAGTCGCGGCAGCTGATCGATATCCAGTTCACGCAAGCGGTTCGGCGTGGGTACGCGATCCAGCAGTGGGTACTTACCGTCAGCAGTCAAGAGCCTGAACTTGAAAGGGATTCACCAACAGGAACCAGATGCACGGGGCACCGAACAGCACCTGGCACGACACGCGCTCAGTAACTGCGCGCGAACAAGTAGTTTGCCAGATTCCCCAGCTCCGCCGCGTTCCGGTCCAATCGGTCAAGCGCCTTCAACGCGCTGTCCCTGGCCCGTGCGGCGTAATCCCGGGCGCCGTCGTTCCCGAGCAGGGTGACGAACGTCGGTACCCCCCGCCGGCTGTCCGAGCCGTTCGGCTTGCCCAGCGTTTCGGTGGATGCTTCAACGTCGAGCAGATCATCGGTGACCTGGAAACAGAGACCGGCCATGCGACCGAACTCCCGCAACACCTCTATCCGGGCTGGCCCTGCCCCGCCGAGCCAGCCGGCCATCACGACACTGGCCTCGATGAGCGCCCCGGTTTTCTTGCCGTGCATGTCGCGCAGCGACGCCAGATCCATTGCCCGCCCCGCGGCTGCCTGCAGATCGATACACTGACCGCCGACCATGCCCGCGGCTCCGGTCGCGCGCGTCAACTCCGTGACCATCGCCAGAATGACGCCGTCATCCACGCCAAGCGACCCGCACCGAAGCAGCGCCTGGTAGGCGGCGGCCTGTAGGGCATCCCCTGCGAGGATCGCCGTCGCCTCATCGAAAGCGACATGACAACTGGGTTTTCCCCGGCGCAGGTCATCATCGTCCATCGCCGGCAGGTCG
>JAYZWP010000329.1:0-3968 GCA_036142245.1 Pseudomonadota bacterium
CAACCCCGACAAGTTCGAGTTCGCCCGCCAGCTCGGCGCGACCGACTGTGTCAACCCGAAGGATCATGCCGCGCCGATTCAGGAGGTGATCGTCGAGATGACCGACGGGGGGGTCGATTACTCCTTCGAGTGCATCGGCAACGTCAATACCATGCGCTCGGCGCTGGAGTGTTGTCACAAGGGGTGGGGTGAGTCCACCATCATCGGGGTGGCGGAATCCGGTGCCGAGATCAGCACGCGGCCATTTCAGCTGGTCACCGGCCGGGTTTGGCGAGGTTCCGCCTTCGGCGGCGTGAAGGGTCGCAGCGAGCTGCCGGGGATAGTGGAGCGCTACCTCGCCGGAGAGATCAAAGTTGATGAGATGGTGACCCATACCATGCCGCTGGAACAGATCAACCGTGCCTTCGAACTGATGCACAGCGGAGCGGGTATCCGGTCGGTGATCCATTTCTAAGCTGTCGGAGAGTTGCCGGTGAGGCCCCGCAACCGGGCGACGACCCGGCGCGGGGATGGCAGGCGGGTATCACGCCGCGGGGCATGCGACAATCCGGGTTGCCGAACGCCGTGCGAGCCTCAGCAGCAATATCAGGAGGAGCGACCATGAATGATCCGAAACGGTTGGCATTGACGGAAGTCGAACTCGACCAGACCAATCCCTACCGGGCGGTGCTGGAAAAACAGCGGGTGGCATTTCTGGAGCAGGGAGCGCCGAGCCTGGCGCAGCGTCTCGACGCCCTGGCGCGGTTGCGGGCCGCGATTCTGGATCACAAGGAGCGGATCGTCGACGCGGTGGAAGCGGACTTTGGCCACCGCTCACGTCACGAGACGCTGCTCGCCGACGTGGTTGGGCTGCTGGGCGAGATTCGCCACAACCGAAAGCATCTCAAGCGATGGATGAAGCCGCGTAAGGCGGGCTGGAGCCCCCAGTTCCCCTTCGCGCGGGCGCGCATCCACTGTCAGCCCCGCGGCGTGGTGGGCATCATCGGCGCCTGGAACGTGCCAGTCCTGCTCACTCTGTCGCCATTGATCGGCGCCCTGGCGGCGGGTAACCGCGCCATGATCAAGACGTCCGAGTTCTGCCCGCGCACCGCGGACGTCATAAAGAGCATCGTCGACGACGCATTCGACGAATCGGAAGTCGCCGTCGTGGTTGGCGATGCTCAAGTGGCGACGCAGTTCTCGGCGCTGCCATTCGATCACATCATCTTTACCGGTTCCACGCGGGTCGGGCAGCTGGTAATGAAGGCCGCTGCGGAGCATCTGACGCCCGTCACGCTGGAGTTGGGCGGCAAGTCGCCTACCATCATCAGCAATGATTACCCGCTGGATCTGGCGGCGGAGCGCATCACGCAAGGCAAGATGCTCAACGCCGGTCAGGCGTGCATCGCGCCGGACTACCTGTTCGTGCCCACGCAGCGCAAGGATGCCCTGGTGGAGGCGCTGCGCGAGGCCTACGCCAGAAGCTACCCGAATCTTGCCAGCAATGAGGACATGACCTGGATCGTCAACGACCGCCATTTCGCCCGTTTGAAAGGTCACGTCGAGGATGCCCGTGCCAAGGGCGCCGAGGTGATCGAAGTGATCCCGGGCGGCGGCGAGATAGACGGCGATAAGCGGATCTTTCCGCTCACCATCCTGCTCGGGGTCACCGACGACATGACGGTGATGCAGGAGGAGATCTTCGGTCCGATTCTCCCGCTCAAGACCTACGACGATATCGAGACGGCAATCCGTTACGTGAATGAGCATCCGCACCCTCTGGCGCTCTACTATTTCGATGAGGATCGGGCACGGGCGGAAACGGTGATGGAGCGCACCCTCTCCGGCGGTGCCTGCGTCAACGACACCCTGTTCCATGTGATGCACGAGAGCCTGCCCTTCGGCGGGGTCGGAACCAGCGGCATCGGGCGCTACAACGGTGAAGAGGGGTTCCGTACTTTCTCGCACCAGAAAAGCGTGCTCTACCAGGGGCGCTGGTCGCTGCAATCCGTCATGCGTCCACCCTACGGTCCACGCATGCAGAAGCTGATCGACTTTCTCCTGAAGGTCCTTTGAGGCAACGCTGAAGACCGCCCCGCGGGGCGGTCTTCAGCTCGTCGCAGCGCGAGCCGGTTGCGGACCGGTCTGCGGCGGGAAGCAGAGTATTCCTTGAATAATCACGCATCGGCGGGCGCGGCTTGCCGCGCGCCCGGTGGGTCCGGGCTGCTGTCCGTGTGGGTCAGTATTTGTACTGCCAGCCCGCGGTGGTGATCCAGTCGGTTTCCAGTTGCGGGCCGTCGAGGTGCTGATAGACGGGTTTGCCGAACTCAAGACTCAGCCGGTGCCCTCGGAAGGGGGCCGACTGGCGGTAGTAATTCACGCCGACGTGCAGGTCGACGCGACTGCCGGCGCGGCGCTGCGGGTCGGCGGTCGGCACCATCATCGGGGCCATGGGCGCGAGATCCTCGTCGGCGCCGTCGATGTCACCCCAGGTTTCGGCGGCGAGGCGCAGAGAGGTGCTCCAGGACGGGGTCCAGCGCCGTGCCAACCAGGTGCTGCCCGCATAGCGGTCTCCCAGGGTGTAATCGTGGTCGTTCTCGCCCGTGCGGATGACCGCGTTGAGTTGTGCCCCCGCCGACCAGTCGTTCCAGAGACGCCGCCAGTTGGCTCCCAGCAGCAGGTCCCAGGTACCGGACCCGAGTTGCATCGGGTAGGGAAGCTGCACGTTTGCGCCACCGGACGCCGGCGTGCCGTCCTCCGCGTCGATCGACCCGGTCGGTAGGCCGATCCCGAGGTTGATCTGCCACTCACCAGCGGGACCGTGCCGCACCGGCAGCAGCGCCGTCAGCTTCAGATCACCGAGTCCTTCTGAACGGGTGGTGAATTGTCCGCCACCCGCCGTGACATGGCGCATGCGGTTGTCGATCCAGGGCGCCATCGCCATCAGCGTGACCCGGTCGTTGGGTGCCCACATGGCGCCCAGCATATGCATCTCCATGCGCATGCGGGTCGGGGAGACCATATACCCTTGCGCGAAGACATCGGCGTTGGAAATCCGATCGGTCCGGTCGCGCACGCCATCCATTTCCATGGCCATGAAGCGGTAGGAGAGCATCACTTCACCAAGCCGATGGGTGTGATCCGCCATCACGCCGATAGGGGCATGGTCGTCCGCTCGCACGGAGGGTGTGCCGGCGGCGCAGACACCCGATCCGCAAAGGTGAAGAAGGGATGCGAGGAACAGCGCGGCGGGTGGCAAAGGGCGTGACGTCACGGCAGGGGAGTCTCCGGTTCGCTGGCGATGAAATCGCCGGCCATTCTAGGTATCCGGCACGAGGGTGGCGTGCGGCAAAGTGTCGCAGTGGTGGGAGCGCGGGCGGACTGTTCCTATAATCCGCGGCATGTCCCGCGCACTCGCCGTGTCGGCGCACAACCGCCAGCACCTGCCTGCCACCACATGGCGCCGGCTGGTCTGGCTGCGCGGGGTGGCCATCCTGGTTCAGGTTACGGCGGTCTGGTGCGCGACGACCTGGCTGGAGATGCGGCTGCCCCTGGCCTGGTTGGCGGCCACCATCGGCGTTCTGGGAGTGTCCGATGTGCTCGTCTGGCACCTGACCGCCCGTAACGGCGGATCGCAGGGTGCCTTCGCCGCGCTGCTGGTATTCGATCTGTTGGCACTGACGGCGTTGCTGTATCCGACGGGTGGTCATACCAACCCCTTCGTTTCGCTCTATCTGCTGCCCCTTGCTGTGGCCGGCACGGTGCTGGGGCGCGGCTTTGTCTGGCCGCTCGCGGCCCTCACCGTACTCGCTTACACCTTCCTGGTCTTTGACTACCTGCCACTGCCCCACAGCCATTTGGCAGACGCGTTCGACCTGCACCTGGCCGGAATGTGGGTCAGTTTTGTCACGGGTGTGATGATTGTTGGCTGCTTTTTCCTGCCCTTGGCGCAGAGCTTGCGCGAGCGGGAGGCGGAACTCGCGGCCGCC
>JAYZWP010000330.1:0-3192 GCA_036142245.1 Pseudomonadota bacterium
ACCGCCCGGACCCGATGCGGCGTGTCGCGTCACGGACAATCGCAGGACTACTCGCCCCGGTTCAAATCCTGCACCATCGCCGCGAGGAAGCGCGCCACCTCGCCGCCGGTCAGGGCGCGGTGATCGAAACTCACCGACAACGGCAGGATACGCCGTACCGCCACTTCCCCGTCCCGGGCCACCACCTGTTCGCGGATCGCGCCGGACCCGACGATCGCCACCGTGGGCGGGACCACCACCGGTACCGCGTAGCGCCCGGCAAGGGTGCCGAAATTGCTCAGGGTGATGGTGTTGCCGCGTAATTCAGAGGCCGGGATGGCGCGATCCCGCACCGCGGCGATGAGTTCGTCGAGCCCGCGCCGCAGCGCCGCCGCGTCCCGATTTCCCGCGTCCCGCAACACCGGCACGAAAAGGCCATCCGGCGTGTCGACGGCGATCCCCAGATCGACCTTCTCCAGCACCCGGCGCCCCACGGCGTGGCTGTCGTACCAGGCGTTCACCGCGGGCGATGCCGCGACGCCCACGCACAGGGCTCGGATCAGCCGCACCATAGGGTCGCTACCTTCCGCCCAGGCGTGCACGTCGGCGTCCTCGAACAGCGCGGCGTGCATCACTTCGTCCCGGGCCTGGGTCATCGCGAGGGCCATGGCGCGGCGCGGCCCGCGCAGCCGCTCCAGCGGGCCCACCTCGGCGAACAGCCGGGCGACACGCTCCACATCGGTCTTCAGGATGGTGTCGTTCGGTCCGCTGGGGGTGACCACACTCAAATCCACATCCAGCTGACGCGCCAGCGCCCGCACCGCCGGAGTGGCGCGCACCCGCACCGCATCGTGCTGCGGATCCGCGCCGACCGCGGTGGCACTCTCGGTGACCACCTCCTCACCTCGCGCCACCTCGCCGACCACGGTGCCGCTGTCGTCGCTACCCACGGCTTCACCCGCTTCGAACTCCACCAGCGGCGCGCCGACGGCGATGATCTCACCTACCCTGCCGTGCAGCTTCACGATACGCCCGGCCCGCGGCGAGGGGACATCCACGACCGCCTTGTCGGTCTCCACCGCCACCAGGGGCTGATCGGTGACCACGTGATCCCCTTCGTTGACGTGCCAGGCGGAGATCTCCGCCTCTTTCAGCCCCTCACCGAGATCCGGCAGTTTGAAAATCTTCATGCGTACTCCAGGGCGTTCTTGGCGGCGGCAAGAATGCGGTCCACCGACGGCATGTAGTGCGCTTCCAGCCGCGGCAGCGGCATGACGGTGTCGTACCCGGCAACCCGCTGCACTGGCGCAAACAACGACATCAGCCCCTGCTCGGCGAGCAGTGCGGCGATCTCCGACCCGAACCCGCCGGTCCGCGCCGCTTCCTGCACGATGACACAGCGCCCGGTCTTGGCGACCGACTCCAATACGGTGGCGCCGTCGAACGGCTTCAGGGTGGCCATATCGATCACTTCCGCCGACACCCCCTGGGCGGCGAGCCGATCCGCCGCTTCCAGAGTTTCGTGGAGCATCGCGCCCCAGGAGACCAGCGTGATATCGCTGCCCTCGCGCAGCGTGAAGCAGACATCCAGCGGCAACGCTTCGCCGTCGTCGGCCACCTCCTGCTTGACCATGCGGTAGATGCGCTTGGGCTCCAGGAAGATCACCGGGTCCGGGTTGCGGATGGCCGCCAGCAGCAGACCGTAGCCACGCGCCGGCGACGACGGTATCACCACGCGCAAACCGGGAATATGCGCGAACAGTGCCTCGGTGCTCTCGGAGTGATGCTCCGGGGCGTGGATGCCGCCACCATAGGGAGCGCGCAAAACCATCGGGCAGGAGAGGCGGCCGCGCGTGCGATTGCGCATTCGCGCGGCGTGGCTCAGCAGGTGGTCCAGCGCGGGGTAGATGAATCCCATGAACTGGATTTCCGCCACCGGCTTCATCCCCTGGGTCGCCATGCCAACACTGATACCGCCGATCATGTTCTCGGCCAGCGGCGTATCGAGCACCCGCCGCTGGCCGAACCGCTCCTGCAGCCCGGCGGTGGCACGGAAAACGCCGCCATTGACACCTACATCCTCCCCGAGCACGACAACCTCCGGGTCCCGCGCCAGTTCGTGGGCCAGCGCCAGGTTGATCGCTTCGACCAGGGTGATTTCAGCCACGCGGCACCTCCCCGGCGAGCGCATCGCGCTGCGCCTGCAGAGCCGGGGGAAGCTCCGCGTACAGATGGTCGAACATCGCAGTCGGGGGTTGCTGCGGCGTGGCCAGGTACTCCTCGACGGCGGCCTCGACCCGGCTGTTGAGTTCCTCCAGGAGCGCTTCCTCCCGCGCCTTGTCCCAAAGCCCCTGCTCGGTGAGGTGGCTGCGCAATCGCGCGATGGGATCCTCCTTCCAGTGGGCGCTCACCTCTGCGTCGGGACGATAGCGACGCGCGTCGTCCGCGGTGGTGTGGTCCCCCATCCGGTAGGTGATCAGCTCCAGCAACGTGGACCCCCCGCCGCCCCGGGCGGTCGCCAGCGCGGACTGCATGGCGTGGTGGACGGCAATCAGATCGTTGCCGTCCACCTGCTCACCCGGGATACCGGCGGCGAGCGCCTTGTGGGCCAGGGTGGGTGCCGCGGTCTGGGCGGTGCGCGGAACCGAGATGGCCCACTGGTTGTTGATCACCACCATCACCAGCGGCAACTTCCAGACCCCGGCCAGGTTGATCGCCTCGTAGAAATCCCCCTTGGAGGTGGCACCGTCGCCGCACACGCCGACGGCAACGCGGGGCTCGTCGCGCAGTTTGAAGGCGGCTGCAACCCCAGCGGCGTGCAGCGCCTGCGTGGCGATGGGAACCGCGACCGGCAGATCGCCCCTGGGACCGGCGAAGTCACTTCCCCGCTCGTCACCCCCCCAATACAGGAGCATCTCCGTCAGGGTGACACCCCGCCGCAGATAGGCGCCGTGTTCGCGGTAACTGGGGCAGAGCACGTCTTCGGGTCGCATCGGCAGCGCCAGGCCAACGGTGGCGGCCTCCTGACCGAGCGACGAAGGGAAGGTCCCGAGCTGGCCGGTGCGTTGCAGGTTGACCGCCTTGGTGTCGTACAGCCGGGTCAACACCATGAACCGGTACCCTTCGAGCAGCTCGTCGCCCTGTAGCGCCTGATCCGGCAGCGCCTGCGTCAGGCTTCCGCCCGGCCCGAGGAAGCGAACCGGTGATCCTTCG
>JAYZWP010000331.1:0-3461 GCA_036142245.1 Pseudomonadota bacterium
CGTGCATGCGGTTTTCCGCTTCGTCCCAGACGACACCTTGCTCCGCGTCGATCACCTCTTCGGTCACTTCCTGGCCGCGGTAAGCCGGCAGGCAGTGCATGAAAATCGCCCCGGCCGCAGCTCGCTCCATCGTCTCCCGCGTAACCTGATAGCCGGCGAAATCCCGCCGCCGTTGCTGGCTTTCCTCCTCCTGGCCCATGCTGGCCCAGGTGTCAGTCACCACCACCTCGGCGCCTGCGACCGCCTCCTCCGGGCTGTTCGTCAGGCTCACGGCCGCGGCGCACCGCGCAGCGATATCCGCATCCGGTTCGTAACCGGACGGTGTCGCAACGGCCAAGTGAAATCCGAACAGTCGGGCGGCGTTCATCCAGGAGTTGCAGACGTTGTTGCCGTCACCGATGAACGCCGCTTTTTTGCCGGCCACGGGACCACGATGTTCCTGCCAGGTCATGACGTCGGCGAGTAGTTGGCAAGGGTGCAGCAGATCCGTCAGGGCGTTGATAACCGGAACCCGCGAATGCACCGCGAATTCCTCCAGTCGGCTGTGGCTGAAGGTGCGTATCACGATGACATCGGCCATGCGCGACAGAACCCGCGCCGAGTCGGCGACACTCTCGCCCCGGCCCAGTTGAGTCGAAGCAGGATCAAGAAACATGGCGCTGCCGCCCAGGTGCGCCATGGCCGCTTCGAAAGAGGCGCGCGTACGGGTCGAAGCTTTCTCGAAAATCATCGCCATCAGCCGGCCGCGCAGTGGCGAGTCTTTTCTCGGACCGTCCTCGCGCAGTGCTGTCTTGATCTCCAGACCGCGATCGACGAGGCGTCGCAACCGCTCGGGCGCGAAGTCGTCGAGTGCCAGGAAATGCTGAGGCGTCATCATGACGGCTTCGCGGTGTGCTGGGCGGCGAAGTCTCGGATCAGAGCAATCACCTGCCGAGCCAGTTGGGTGGTTTCCTCTTCGGTTATCACCAGGGGGGGGAGAAGTCGAACCACCCTGCCGGCGGTGACATTGATCAGCAGACGGGCTTCGAGGGCACGGGTGACCAGATCGCTGCAATCCTGGTTCAGTTCGATCCCGATCATGAGTCCCTGGCCGCGCACGTCCACAACCATCGGCAGATCGCGAAGGCCCACCCTGAGCTCCGCCAGCAACTGTGCACCGCGTGCTTGAGCCAACCGCGGAGCGTCCTGTTTCTCCATCACCTGCAGCGTTGCCAGGGCCGCGGCGCAGGCCAGCGGATTTCCGCCAAAGGTGCTGCCGTGGCTGCCGGCGTCCAACACCTTGGCCGCTTCACCCCGAGCGAGGCAGGCACCTATGGGCACGCCGTTACCAAGTGCCTTGGCCAGCGTCATCACATCGGGGCGTACCATGGTGTGATCGGCGGCGAACCAGGCCCCCGTCCGGCACATCCCTGTCTGTACTTCGTCCAGCATCATGAGTAGGCCGTGATCGTCACACAGCCGTCTGACGTTTCGCAGGTAGTCAGGTAGCGGAATCCTGACTCCGCCTTCGCCTTGTATCGGTTCGAGCAGTACGGCGACCACGTCCGGAGTATCCCTGATGGCGGTTTCCAGCGCCTGTGCATCGTCGTAAGGAACATGCTGAAACCCGGGGACCAGCGGCGCGAAGCCCTGCTGCACCTTCGGATTGCCGGTGGCGGTCAGGGTGGCCAGGGTACGCCCGTGAAAGCTGCCGAGCGCCGTGATGATCACCGGGTTCTCGATGCCACGGTTGTGGCCGAAGCGTCGTGCCAACTTGATGGCGGCCTCATTCGCCTCCGCGCCCGAATTGCAGAAGAAGATCCGGTCCATCTTGCTGAGCGCGGCCAACCGCTGCGCAAGTCGCCGTTGGCTGTCGATCTCGTACAGGTTGGACGTATGTACGAGCGTTTCCGCCTGGCGCCCGATCGCCATCGCGACGTCCGGGTGAGCATGGCCGAGATTGCAGACGGCGATACCGCTCAACGCGTCGAAAAAGCGCACACCGTTCGTGCTGGTCAGCCAGCAGCCCTCTCCTTTTTCGAAAGCTATAGGCAGTCGCGCATAGGTAGGCATCACCGCATCCTGCACGATGCTTGGTGAGGCTTCCAGGGTGCGTGTTTTGGTTTGGTCGTGGGGACCGGTTCGGTTCGACATCTGTCAGGGCGGCGAGGTTTGCTAAGGTCGTGGCGGGTTGCCCAGAAATGCAAAAGGCAGCCACGTCAGGCTGCCCAAACACGGGATATTAGCATCGCGATTCTGCCTGTCCAGACTCGCTTTTGCGTCGCTCCGGTCAAGTGCGCGAGACGGTCTCGCTGCACCTCGGGGGTGTGTTGACAAGGCGCGGCGGTTAGCAGCAGGATTGAGAGAAACCCCGTCGGGGGAGATGATGAATCGAGACGGTAGTCGCAACCGTTTCGACAACTGAGGTGTCCTAGATGGAAGGCGCCGCGGCAGCGAACGCAAGAGTGTAGATTTGACCAATGAGCGACAAGGAATTTCAGGACCTTGGTGGCGACCTCGACGTCGAAGAGGCAAAACCGAAACTCAAGCCGCCACCGCTCTACAAGGTGATTCTCATCAACGACGATTACACCCCGATGGAGTTTGTGGTGCACGTCCTCGAGGCCTTCTTCAACATGCCCCGTGAGAAGGCGACCCAGGTGATGCTCCACGTCCACACGCGCGGCAAGGGTGTGTGTGGGGTCTACACAAGCGAGATCGCCGAGACCAAGGTCACTCAGGTCAACGAATACGCCAGGGAGAACGAACATCCACTGAAATGTGACATGGAAGCCGCCTGACATGCTGAATCACGAATTGGAATTCACCCTCAACCAGGCATTTAAAAGGGCCCGGGAGAAGCGCCACGAGTTCATGACCGTGGAGCATCTGCTCTACATGCTGCTCGACAGCCCGTCGGCAGCCGCGGTGCTGCGCGCCTGCGGCGCTGACATGGAAAGGCTGCGCCAGGAGTTGGACGAACACATCGCCCAGCACACTCCGCTGCTCGACGAAGACGACGACCGGGACGTGCAGCCCACGATCGGCTTCCAGCGGGTGTTGCAGCGGTCGATGTTTCATGTCCAGGCGTCCGGCAAGCGGGAGGTGACGGGCGTCAACGTGCTCGTGGCGATTTTCAGCGAGAAGGACTCTCACGCCGTTTACGTACTGAACCGCAACGGGGTGACCCGTCTCGACGTGGTGAACTACATCTCCCACGGTATTTCCAAGATCGAGGAGGACGAAGGCGAGTCCAGTGCCGCCGCTGCGGCGGCTGCCGAGGAGGAACCCGGCGGCGAAACCGGGAATTCGCCGTTGGAGCGTTACACCGTCAACCTCAACGAGCAGGCGCGCAACAGCAAGATCGACCCCCTCATCGGACGGGCGCTCGAGATCGAGCGCACAATGAAAAATATCTTGCGGCGGCGCAAGAAAAAACCCCAGTATTTCGGCGAGGCAGGGGTCGGCAAGACCGCTATAGC
>JAYZWP010000332.1:0-3986 GCA_036142245.1 Pseudomonadota bacterium
CACTTCGTTGAGCAACTGGTACTGTTCGGCCACCAGTTCGTGGACACGCGGGTCCAGGGCCCGCAGGATTTCCGTGGCGGTCAGACCGTCCGCGCCGGTCTGGGCGGATCCCACCTCCGCCTGCTGCACCAGCCCGGCGACCCGTATCTCGAAGAACTCGTCCAGGTTGGTGCTGAAGATGCACAGGAAGCGCAGCCGCTCCAGCAGCGGGATGTTCGGGTTGCGCGCTTGCGCGAGCACCCGGCCGTGAAACTCCAGCAGGCTCAGCTCGCGGTTGATATACAGGTCCGGTCGCTTGAGATCCGGACCGCCGACTCCAGGGTTGTTCATCTCGCAGTCTGTACGCTTTTCGGGTGAGTACGCAGCGGCATCCCACCCGGTGAACGTTACACCCCGGTTACACAGCGGCTCTCAGTCCTGGACACTGCGGTAGGCGCTCCGAAAGTAAAGCAGCGGCGCTTCGTCCGAGAGGACTTTGGCTTCCTGGATTTCGCCGACCACGATCAGGTGATCACCACCCTCGTACAACTCGTATAGGCTGCAATCGAGGTAGGCGACGGCATCGGCGATGACCGGCGCCCCGGTGCGCGCCACCCGAGTCGGTATCTGGGCCATCTTTTCCGGGCCGCCCTTCTTCGCCAACCGGTTGGACACTTCCTGTTGGCTCGCCCCCAGAATATTGATGCAGAAATGGCCGCTTTCACGCAACGGCTTGAGGGTGTCGGAATCGCGCACGATGGCGAACATCGCCAGCGGCGGGTCCAGCGAGAGGGAACTGAAAGAGTTGACCGTGATGCCGTAACTGTTACCCGACGCATCGGTAGTACAGACCGCCGTCACCCCCGTGCAGAACTGGCCAAATACATCCCTCAAGGCGCGTGCGTCCACGGTGTTCCTCCCGTTCGTTCTGGTGTGGCGTTACTGTGCTGATGCGCGTCAGGCGGCGGTGGCTACCGCGGCTCCGGGATCCTGCCACGTCATCTGTTCGGCCGCGTAGGCCTCCTTGAGTAGGTCCGCGGCCAGCCATTCCCGCAAATCGAAGTTGTGCTCGATAAAGCCGTTCTCGTAAAGGAAACGCTTCATCACCTCCACCGTTTCGAGCATCGTGGGACTGAGGCTGGGCGCCAGCTTCGCGTGCAGGTCCGGCGTGTAATAGGTAGGGATATCCGTCACATCCACGCCGGTTTCCCTGGCCATGCATGCGGTCGCTTCCGCGGTGTTTTGCCGCGCCCATTTGGCAGCCTGCAACAGCGTTCTGGCGTAGCGCACCACCATGTCGGGGTGTTCGCGCACCAGGGAGTTGCTCACCGAAAGAATGCGTGGGGTGGCGTTGTTGACCTTGGCCCAGAGGGGACCGGCATCGATCAGGTTGTACAGCATGCGGATACCGCCGCCGGACTCCTCCAGCATGACGGCGATTTCGCCGCCCTTGGCGAAGATGGCGTCCACCTCGCCGTTCAGCAGTGCCTGCATCTGGCAGTTGTAGTAGGAGTTCATCTGACGCTTTTGCCCGCTGGCAAACGCCGGGTTCAGCAGGGCGAAATGATCCCCGGTCTCCGTCACATCGACGAACCGCACATCAGCCGGGGTCATGTCGTGCAGACGCAGCGCCGAGTCGAACGCCTTCAGGGCCGCGAAACGGAAGAAGTTCATGATCAGCTCGGGCCAGACCGGCAGCGCGCAGCGCTTGCCCGCCAGGTCCTCGACACGTTCGATGTCGGCGTCGCTGCGCACGAACAATCCCAGGGTCTCCTCGATGAAGCTCACCCCCAGCAACGAGGTATCGGCGCCGTTCGCCCTGGCCCACACCGGCGGCGAGCCGCCGCCCTCCCGGAACGAATTCGCCAGGGTGTGGCTGAAATGGGTGTTGAGCCCGCCTTTACCACCGCCGGCATCGCGGATGTTTCTGACCACGAACCCGGTCCCTGCGAAGGCCGTGTCGAACATGCCGCGCTGATAGGCGATGCCCGACGCGGTGGGTACCGGGCAGCGGGTGTACCAGATGGTGTTTGCTGTATCCGTGCTCACTGGAGTGCTCTGTGTGTTGCGTGTTGCGGCGTCTGGCTTCTCAGACGCCGATGTCCATTTCTTGTGCGAATACGACCTGCGGGTCGGCGATCTGGGCGATGATCTCCCGCAGCCCCGGGTCTTCCAGGAACCTCAGGCGACCTCCTTCCCAAACCTTGTCGCCATCGATTTCAATGGTGGGGTCGATGATGGGAATGGACAGTTCGCCGGGAGACTCTTCCCCCACGCTGTGCAAGTGGACGATGCGTGGGTTGGCGTGGGCCATGAACATCCACTCGTTGAGATCTTCCCTGGCGCTGATCGGGGTGACGCAGGTCGGGTTGATCCCGGCGTGCCAGGAGTTGACCACGTAGGGGTCCTTGCCGAAGGACTTGCCGCACGTCTCGAGGTGGTTCTTCAGCATCGCGACCGCGGCCGCATCGCCCTCGAATCCCGTCATGTGTCCGTCGCTGATCTGTGCCAGGACCGGACTGGGCAGCGCCAGGCCGTCGATGGCGTGGATACCGGACGGCGTCAACCACTGGATGGCGAGGGTGCCGTTCGCTTTGAGCGCGTCGTACTGGGGACTCACGCCCAGCGGGAAGGTGCGCATGGTGAAACCGTCACCGGTGGCACCCTTGGTCTTCGGTTCGGGCTTCTTCATCGCCGCCGGTTCGTGGCGCCCGCGGTAGTCGGTGCCCAGCGGGCAGGTGATCCGCCACTCCTTGCCCTGCATCATGCGTGGAGCGAGCTTTTTCAGCACCTCCAGCCAGACGGCGTAGGGCGCACTGCCGAACGGCGAGCCCATGGTGTCCCAGGTGGTGAGAAAGTTCAGCATTTTCAGGCCGGTGCCGTTGAACGGCACGCAGCGCAGCAACCCGGCAATCATGTGGTTGAAGATGGTGACATCGACGTGTTCGAAGGCGCTCACCACCGGCCGCGGCATGTCGTCAGGGCCGGTGACCGGGTCTGACCAGAGTACATGCACCCGCGCACCCAATCCGCGGCACTCCTGCTCGATGATGTCGGCCAGGGCCGGCTCGGTGCGGCCGTATTCATTCACCACCAGCACTTCGGTGCCGTCGCCGATGTTGCAGCCGTCCACCAGCATGTTGCGCGTGTTGGCGCGGACCTGCTCTTCGCTGTAGCGGTGTTTGACGTCCGCGAATTTCAGTCGTTCGATTCCGCCCATCTCGGTGTCCTCCATTGTCGTAGGAAGGTAGGTCTCCCCGAATCGCGTAGCGGCGGGGGATCCTGACAAGCGTCCCGCGTGGCTCGGTCTGTTTTATTGCGGCCACGTCCGCCGGACTCACGGCAGGTTAGCTTAGCGCATCGCTTGCCGGGCGGTCCTGCTCAAGCCAGGCACGGCGTCAGGCGCGGCGCTGCGCGGTGGCAACGACCCGGATCACCTCCTCGATGGCCGTGTGGCCGGCCGCCACTTTGCGCGCACCGGCAATGCGCAGCGGCGTCGTGCCCTGCCGGATGGCGTATTGCTGTAACTGCCGCAACTCCGTGGCGGGTGTGATCAGTGCTCGCAACTCGTCGGTCACCTGCATCAGTTCGTAGATGCCGAGCCGTCCGCGGTAGCCCGTACCACGGCACTCCTCGCAGCCCACCGCCTGATACACCTTGGCGGGAGGGTCGGACCGGAACGGAGTGATCAGTGCCTGCCAGGCGTCGCTGTCAGTGGGTGATGCCTGTTTGCAGAACGGACAGAGCCGGCGCACCAGCCGCTGCGCCAGGACGCCCAACAGGCTGGAATTGAGGAGATAGGGGGCCATGCCCAGTTCGAGCAGGCGGGTGACGGCGGAGGGGGCGTCGTTGGTATGGATGGTCGAGAGCACCAGGTGACCGGTCAGGGCCGCCTGCACGGCGATGTCCGCCGTCTCGCGATCGCGGATCTCCCCCACCATGATGATGTCGGGATCCTGGCGCAGTAGCGTCCGCACCCCTTCGGCGAACCCGAAACCGATCGCCGG
>JAYZWP010000333.1:0-6573 GCA_036142245.1 Pseudomonadota bacterium
GGAATGTTCGCATTCGACTTCTTCCTTTACGCCCACGGCCTGTTGTTTCAGCGCATCGACATATACGCCTGGATGGCGCGGGGTTTCATTGCCAGCGTGACTGCCCCGCTGGTCGCGGTAACCGCGGCGCGCAATCCGCAGTGGTCGGTGAACGTATATGTGTCGAAGCGAATGCTGATGCGCAGCACGACGGTGCTGTTGGCGGCAGCTTACCTGCTGTTGGCGGCTGCGGCGGGGTATTACGTCAGCCTGGTTGGTGGCTCTTGGGGTGCGGTGCTGCAGAACGTACTCATATTCGCCGCGGTTCTGCTCGGTGTGGCGCTGCTTCTGTCCCGTCAAACGCGGGAAAAGCTGGCACTGTTTCTAACCACCAATTTCTATCAGAACAAGTACGAATATGGAGAAGAGTGGATCAAATTTAGCGACCGGCTGGGTCGAGTCACCAACAACACGGAACTACCCGACCAGACATTGGCAGCCATTTGTGATCTGATCCAGGCCCCCGGAGGGGCACTCTGGCTGCGAGATGAGGGGAACACCTTCACCCTCGCGAGCAGCAAGAATCTCAGCAGCGCCCCCGATGGCTTCACGCTCGAACCGGGAACACTTGCCCGGTTCGAAGCTGCCGGAGTCGCGATCGAACTAGATGATTCCGCTGGCTTTGTGATACCGGAACAGATCTTCAGCATTTACGACGCCTGGTTGCTGGTACCCCTGTTGCACCAGGGCCGACTGGTGGGGCTGCTGGTGATGACCCGGTCCTTGACCAGTTCATCCTTCGGCGAGGAGGATCGCAACCTGCTGCGGGCCGTCGCCCGTCAGGCAGCCGGCTATCTCGCGCTGCTGCAGGCAACCGAGGAGCTGACTGAAAGCCGCCAATTCGAAGCATACAACCGTTTCTCGGCATTTCTCGTTCACGATCTCAAGAATGTCATTGGCCAACTGTCCATGGTGTCAGCAAATGCGGCACTGCACCGCAGCAGCCCGGATTTCGTCGACGATGCCTTGACGACGATCGGCAATGCGACCGAGAAAATGAAGCGTGTCCTCCAGCAGTTACGCGAGCGATCCGCCGAACAACGCTCCGCCAGCCGGGTCGACGTCGCGTCCGTACTGCAGGCGGTCGTCGAACGCAGGAGTGTCGATCGTCCGCTGCCAACACTTACCCTGCACGCTCGACCGTCCATCTATGCCGATGCCGACCGGTTCGACTCGGTGGTATCCCATTTCGTCCAGAATGCCCAGGAGGCAACACCGCCTGACGGCCATGTCAGCCTCTCGGTCCATCAGGATGGGGAAGACTGCGTGATTACGATTGCCGACGATGGCTGCGGCATGACCGCCGAGTTTATTCGAAACCGGCTGTTCAAGCCTTTCCAAACCACCAAGGGAAACGCCGGCATGGGCATCGGTGTATACGAAGGGCGTGAGTTCGCGCGGGCGCTCGGAGGAAACGTAGAGGCGACCAGCGAACCGGGACATGGCACAGTTATACAAGTCCGTCTGCCTGCCGAGGTTGCCCGGCAGGACGAAGCAATGGTTCAATCCCGGCATGCCTAGAGTGACCCCCACCAAACCGGAACTGCTGATCGTCGAGGATGACGAGGGACTGCGCCGCCAGCTGAAATGGGCATTTGCCGATTACGTGGTATTGGAAGCCAGTGACCAGACCTCCGCCATTGCCAACCTGCGTCGCTTCGAGCCGGCGGTGGTGATCCTCGATCTGGGTCTGCCACCGGACCCGGCGAACGTGTCCGAGGGAATGGCGACGCTGCAGCAGATCCTGGAGTTGGCTCCCCACACGAAGGTCATTGTTTCCACCGGTAACGATGAACACGAAACCGCCGTTCAGGCGATCGGAATGGGGGCTTACGATTTTCTTCCCAAGCCGGTCGATGCAACACAACTGCAGTTGATCGTCGCTCGCGCCTTCCGGCTGTTTGACTTGGAGGTTGAGAACCGGCGGCTGCGGGAACGGCGCGTCGGGGATGCGGTCTTCGAGAACCTGCTGGGCGCCAGCACCGAGATGACTGCCGTGTTTCGCACCGTCGAGAAAGTCGCCCCTACCAATGCCCGAGTTCTGCTGCTGGGGGAAAGTGGTACGGGTAAGGAGCTGATCGCACAGGCGTTGCACAAGTTAAGCCAACGCGCCGACGGCCCGTTCGTCGCCATCAACTGCGCGGCGATCCCGGGAGAGCTGCTCGAAAGTGAGTTGTTCGGTTATGAAAAGGGCGCCTTCACCGGAGCCAACAAGACCACTCCCGGAAAAGTGGAATTCGCCGACGGCGGCACGCTGTTTCTCGACGAAATCGGCGACCTGCCCGTTGGTTTACAGGCCAAGCTGTTGCGCTTTCTGCAGGAGCAGGTGATCGAGCGCGTCGGTGGACGTGAGGAGATCGCCGTCGATGTGCGCGTACTGTGCGCCACCCACCAGAACCTCGCCGCCTTGATTGAAGCGCAGCGCTTTCGCGAAGACCTTTACTATCGAGTCAGCGAGGTCAGCGTCGAGATCCCACCGCTGCGGGAACGCAGCGGCGATGCCGTGCTGCTGGCGCAATCTTTTCTACGCCGGTTTTGCGAAGATCATGAAAAAACCATTAATGGATTCAGCCCGGACGCCATCGCTGCCATCGAATCACACCCGTGGCGCGGTAACGTCCGGGAACTCGAAAACGTCATCAAACGTGCCGTCATTCTGAGCGACGGCCATCAGATTACCGCCCAGGATCTCGGTATTGAGGCGAACGGCTCGGCTGGACAACCGCTCAACCTGCGCGAGGTGCGCGATGCCGCGGAACGCAGCGCCATCCTGCGAGCACTGACGATGCATGAGGGCAATGTTTCCTTGGCCGCCAAGGACCTCGGAATCAGCCGGCCGACCCTGTACGGGATGATGAACAAGTTCAACATCGCCCGGTAACCCGACCGCAGAGGAAACCGACCGACTCACCCGGGAACCCGGGCACCACGGCTACCCTCGGTCGGGCACCGTGGCGTTTGAGGTAGCCGCCGGTGCGATCGTGCGCGGCACGGGGGTAAGCAGCTTCGGCCCGACGCCAGCCCCTCGGCGGCTCCTGCCGTGCTGCTACAATCCCGGCGCTTCAACCACCTGCCAGCGCAGGTCCGGTCATCCATTTTCATTCAAGGTCATGATGCCGCCGCTTCGTCTGTCTCTCGACCAACTCGATCCGGCACTACTGGCAGGCGGGAGAATCGGCGTCGAGAAGGAGAGCCTGCGGGTTGGTTCGGACGGACGCATCTCCCAGCGTGACCATCCCACGGATCTCGGTTCCGCCCTCACCCATCCTTATATAACGACCGATTACGCTGAGGCACTCATCGAGTTTGTTACTCCCGTATGCAGTACCGCATCGGAAGTGAGGTCGTTTCTCCAGGGTCTGCATCAGTTCACTTATCAGCGACTCAACGAAGAGACGCTGTGGGCTACCAGCATGCCCTGCATGGTTGGATCGGAACAGAGCATCCGTATTGCCGAGTATGGCCATTCCAACATCGGCATGATGAAACACATCTACCGTCGGGGCCTGGGATACCGGTACGGGCGCATTATGCAAACCATCGCCGGCATCCATTTCAACTACTCCCTCGCGGATGACCTGGTCGCCCGATTGACCGCGGACCACGCTCCGCATCATGCAGGCGACGCACCAGCGGATGCCCTTTATCTGGGCATGATCCGGAATTTCCAGCGCCTCGGCTGGCTCATCTGCTACCTGTTCGGTGCGTCACCGGCGGTATGTACTTCCTTCCTGCATGGGCGTGAGCATCCTTTTGACCAGTTCGACTACGGCACCGTCTATCTGCCGCACGCCACGTCGTTGCGGATGAGCGATATCGGCTACAAGAACAAGAATCAGACCGCGCTGGCAATCGATTACAACAGCCTCGACGGCTACATCCGCACCCTGAGGCGCGCCATACAAACGCCCGCACCGGAGTACGAGAAGATCGGGATAAAGGTGGATGGGCAGTACCGTCAGCTAAACGCCAATCTGCTGCAGATTGAGAACGAGTACTACAGCTTCGTGCGGCCGAAACAACCGACCCGCAGTGGCGAAAAGCCAACCAATGCCTTGAGCCAACGCGGCGTGCAGTATGTCGAGATGCGCGCTCTGGACCTGTGCGTATTCGATCCCGTCGGTGTGAGCGAATCCAGGCTTCGTTTCCTGCAGACTTTCCTGCTCTACTGCGCGATGCTCGAAAGTCCACCCTTCAGCACCGCGGAGCTAGAACAGATAAACGCCAACCAGGCGCTGGTCGCCACTCACGGCCGACAACCTGGACTGGAGTTGCAGCGCGGTGAGGGAGCGATCAGGTTACAGGACTGGGCGCGCGAAGTGGCTAAGGCGCTGGAGCAAGTCGCCGAGCGGATGGATGAAGCGGCACCCGGCGCCACCGGCTTTGCACAGGCGGTGCGGGAACAGCGGCCCGCGATCGAGAATCCGGAACTGACTCCGTCTGCGCGCATCCTGGCCGAAATGCGGGATCGCGAGGAAACTTTTTTCGCCCTTGCGCGGCGCTACTCGGAAGCGCACCGCGAGACGCTCCTGGCGGCTCCGCAGGACGGCGCGATCAAAACCTTGCTGGAACAGTGCACCTGGGATTCGCTGCAGGCGCAACAAGACCTCGAGGACCGCGACACTCTCTCTTTTGACGAGTTTCTCGCCGCCTATTTCGAGGACCGGCTACCGCTCGGCTGAGTTGCGACGCCTCACCTCTCGGAGGCATCGAGCCTCTGCAGCGCCTCGGCCACACCGACGCAGCGCACCCCGATCGCGCTCAAGTCCGTCAAATTGCCCGCAGCGACCTCCTGCGTCTGGGCCGATGTCGCCTCAGTCACCAGCGTCACCTCGTAATCCAGGGCAACGGCATCCATTACAGTGGCCCGAATGCAGTTCGGGTATTGGGTTCCGCAGATCAACAACCGGTTCACAACGAGGCGACGCAGTAACAGATCCAGCGAGGTCCCCATGAATGCCGAAAACCGTGGTTTGACGATCTGGTACTCACCGGGCAGCGGCTGCAGTTCCGGAATGATCTGGCAACCCGGGGTCCCCGCGACCACGCCCGGTCGGTGCCGAAACGCCGGCAGGCGAAACCCCTCCACATCGGCGCCATCCGCCCGGTAGGAGCGGGTTACATGGCACACCGGCACGGCGCGCTCGCGGCACCCATCCAGCAGGCGACGCAGCGCCGGCACGCTGGCCTGCGCGCCCCGAACTGTAAACGGTGCGCCCGGCATGACGAAGTCATGCTGCATGTCGATGATCACCAGCGCACTACTCATCAGCCCGTTCTCCATCGTTCCATCGCCGATACTGCGGTGTATATTAAACAGTACGTCCTGGTGCGGACCGAAGCGTCACTACAACGAAAACCGCAGCGCCAGGCGGCCACACCCGGCCCAAGGAGGGAGATCACCGCATGAAACGGAAGTGGATTCCGAGTGTCTTTTGCGCGGCTCTCCTGACCGGTTTCCCCTTCCTCCCTTGCGCAGTGGCTCAAGACGACCCACCCAGCCCGGTCACCACCGAAACCGTAGGCTCGGCGAGCCTCCCCCATACGATAGAGCTACCCGGCACCATCACCGCGCGGCGCAGTTCGGCCGTGTCGGTGGAGGTTGACGGATTGGTCGCCGAGGTTCTGGTGGATGAGGGTGACCTGGTAACCGAGGGTCAGCCGATGCTTCGCCTGCGCGCCACTCCGGCGCAACTGACCCTGGACAGCGCCCGCGCGGAGTTGGCCCGTGCCGAGGCCCGTGCCCGACTTGCCACCCTGCGCGAGCAGCGCAATGCCGAACTGCGCGCGGCGCAGATGGTGCCCGAGGAGTCCTACGATGTCGCGACAGCGGAACTGCGACAGAGCGAGGCGGAGCTGGCCGGGGCCCGGGCACAGCTGGCATTGGCGCAGGACCGGCTGGAACGGCACCTCGTACGGGCCCCGTTTGCCGGAGTCGTCGGCGAGAAACGTACCGAGGCCGGCGCCTGGGTACGCGCCGGAGAGATCGTTGCCACCCTTGAGGAACTCGACACGGTCCGGGTACGTTTTGCCCTGCCGCAGGTCCACTACGCCAAGGTGGGTAACGGCACTTCGGTCTCATTCCGGTCCGATGCGCTCCCCGCAGAGAAATTCACAGCGCCAGTAACCACCAAAGTGCGGGTTGGCAGCAGCAGCGCACGCACTTTCCCGGTGCTGGTGGATATCGCCAATCCGGAAGGCCACCTTGCGCCCGGCATGTCGGTGAACGTGACCGTGCAGCTTTCGGATCCGCTGGAGGCGACCACCCACCCCACGGTTTCGGCCGATTCCATCGTGCATCGCCCCGACGGCAGCGAGCTGGTCTGGCGGGTCGCGGAAAACGGTGAGGCCACCACCGTTCAGCCGGTACCGGTGATCACCGGGCGACGCTTCGAGGATCGGGTCGAAATCCTCCAGGTGTTACAAGGCGAGCTGCCGAGCGGCGCGCGGGTTGTAGTCCAGGGCAACGAGAATCTGCGTCCCGGCCAGCCGGTCCGGTTCGTGCAATAGCGTCGCAAGCGAAGCACCGTGTTC
>JAYZWP010000334.1:0-2632 GCA_036142245.1 Pseudomonadota bacterium
GGCAGTGGCAAGTCGACGCTGCTCGCTCTTCTGGCAGGACTGGACGTCCCGTCCTCGGGCCGCGTGTTGGTGAACGGAATCGATATCACAGCCCTGTCCGAACGGGAACGTACCCGATTTCGGCGGGACCATGTCGGTTTTTTTTTCCAGAACTACCACCAGATTCCCTCTCTGACCGCGCTGGAAAACGTCATGCTGCCGCTGGAGTTGATCGGCAACCCGAACGCTTCGCAGACCGCCCGCCGACTCCTGGAAGAGGTGGGTCTTGCCGATCGGCTGCGCCACCGCCCGGCCCAACTGTCCGGCGGGGAGCAGCAGCGGGTTGCGCTGGCTCGCGCTTTTGTTGCCGAGCCGCCGATTCTGTTTGCCGATGAGCCTACGGGCAGTCTGGACGACACGACCGGAGCGCAAGTTCTGGACGTCATGCTCCGGCTGAACGCCAACACACGCACGACCCTGGTTCTCGTTACCCACGATCCGAAGGTCGCCAACCATGCCCACCGCCGCCTGACGATGCAAGCCGGCGTGGTCTCGGAAACCCGCTCGACCGCATGACGCCTCCGCTGTCAATCCGCCTGGCGCTGCGGGAAATCCTTCACAACCGTACGTTGCTGGCCACCCTGGGACTGGCCGTCGCAGCCGGCACCGCCGCTCTGGTTGCCATTGGCGCGCTGGGCGAACGGGTGGAGAGAGCGTTGTCCAACGAGACTGCCGCTTTGCTCGGTGGGGACATCAAGGTCTCCGCGCGACGTGATTTGCGTTCGTGGGCCGAGGCCTTGCCGGAGCCGCTGCGTCCCTCGCTCAGCGTCATCGAGATGCCTACCATGGCGGTCTCGGCCGACGCGCAACGCCTCGTCGAACTCAAAGCGGTGGGTTCTACGTACCCGCTCTACGGTGAGTTGCGGGTATCGCCCCAGGGCAAGGTCGGGCCACCGCCACCCGGTTCCGTCTGGGTGGAACCCGGCCTGCTGCAACAACTGGCGTTAAAAATCGGCGACACCATTGGCATCGGTTATGCCAAGTTGCAGATCGCCGGCACCATCACCCGCGAGCCGGATCGTGCCGCCGGTGCTTTCAGCATCGGCCCGCGGGTAATGCTGTCTGCGCACGATCTGCCAGCCACCGGTCTCATCCAGCCCGGCAGCCGCATCGAAACCATCCTGCTCTACCGGGTGTCAGTGGACCGGGTCACGGAATTGCAGCAACAGCTGGAATCGCGATTACCGCCCGGCGCCGGAATCGAGACGACGCGTACCGGCATCGAGCAGACCCGTGGGATCATCAGCCAGACAGCGGATTATCTCCGGCTGACCGCCCTGGCCGGACTGATCCTCGCCGCAGCCGCCGTCCTCGTCGCCGTTGAGCACCTCGCCGAACGCAGCGCGGTCTCGGTTGCCACGCTCAAGGCGATGGGCGCCGACTCGTTGCTCATCACCACCGTATATACAGGCGTACTCGGCATGACGGCCCTTGCCGGCGGAGGCATCGGCGTCACCGCCGGACAGTTGATCCAATCGTTTCTGCCCAAGCTGCTCGGCGATCTTCTTCCGGCCGATCTGCCGGTAGCCTCACACGCCTCATCGTTCCAGGGCATCACCACGGCACTGGCCATAACCCTCGCGGCTGGCGGATACCAGCTCTGGCGACTCGCCCGGACCAGCCCCATCGGGGTCTTGCGGGCACCACCGGAGGATGCATCGCGGCATACCTGGGTACAGCAGACGCTGATACTGCTGGCAGGCCTTGGTCTGTTGATCGCCTGGTTGAGCAACGATGCAGGTCTGATCCTGATCGGGATGAGTGCCATCCTGGCAGCGCTGCTTGTCACTGGCGTGTGCACCGTCGTGCTGCTGCGGGTCCTCCCGAAGATCACCAACGAATCGGGAATCACGCTGCGCCATGCGGTACTGGGCCTCAGTCGGGGCGGGCCGCGCACCGTCATCGCGATCACGGCACTTGCTCTGAGCGTGACGGCGCTGCTTGCACCTTTGCTGGTACGGGCCGACCTGGTCCGGCAGTGGCTGATTCAGGCCCCCGCCGACGCACCGAACCACTTCCTGATCGACGTTCAGCCCACGCAGCGGGATGACATCGAGCAGATTCTGGCGCGCCACGGCGCCACCGGCGTGTGGCTCAGACCCATGGTGCGGGCCCGCCTGACCCACCTCGACGGCGTTCCCATTCGCGAAGTCGCCACCCCGACACCGCGCGCCGAGCGCATGGCCACCCGGGAGAACAACCTCACCTTCGGCCCACCCGAACCGGATAACGAGCTGGTGGCCGGAAGCTGGTGGCGGGGACAACCGGCGCAACCGGAGATCTCCCTGGAGCAGGAGTGGGCGGAACTGTTCGGACTTTCCCCGGGCAGCACCATGAGTTTCGAGGTAGCCGGAAACCAGGTGACCGGGACCGTCACCAGTGTGCGGCGGGTCAACTGGGAGAGCATGCGCAGCAACTTCTTCGTCGTCTTCTCCCCCGGTGCCCTGGACGATTTTCCGCGCAGTTACATCACCAGCTACCGGATTCCGGCGGACCGTGCACAGGCATTGCAAACCGCGCTGCTGGAGAAACACCCCAACGTCACCGTCATCGACCTGGGTGTCCTGGTAGCGACGGTGCAGGAGATGGTGAG
>JAYZWP010000335.1:0-6852 GCA_036142245.1 Pseudomonadota bacterium
CCCGGCGCCCGCCTTATCATCCTGACCAGGCATGGCTCGAGCGCGACGCAGCAAATGGCGCAAAACCTTGCGCCGCAGGTGGCGCCGTATGGTTTTCAACGCACTGGCCCTGCTGGCGCGTTGCGGGGGTGGTGCGAGTTCCCGACGCATTCGCTGCGCCTCCTGGCTGGCTGGCCACGGCGCCTTGCTCGCCCGTCCAGACCTCCTCGGGCGCGATTTAAGGAATCTGGCAATAGCGCTCGGACCGTGTTCCGGCGTCGCGACCCGTTTGAACATCTTGCGCATCTCGCTGGTTACTTCGGCGCGCAGCGCAATCCGGGTACTGATCTGTGTCATGCGTCCCACGGCTTACCGGTGCAGCCTGAACGACCTGACGGTGACCGGCAGAGAGCACCTGGAAGAATCTCTCGCAGCAGGCGGCGTGGTCGCCGTCAGTGCCCACCTCGGCGATTTCGCGCGCACCGTTCTGTGGCTTGCCCACGCCGGTTATCCAGTAACCATGACCATTCGCGAAGCGAAACATGTTCCACCGGGCTTGTATCGTGACGCCTTCACTGCACTAGGAGTCGAGGCGGTTGTGGTGGACAGTGACCGTCAGACCACTCAAACACTGCTGCGCGCGCTCAAGGCTGGCCGCATCGTGGTGATCTATCTCGACCAGGACGCCAAGCAAGGGGGGCTGGAGATGACCTTTCTGGGCAAGCGCACCCCCATTCCGACGGGACCGGCCGTCCTCGCCCAACGCACCGGCGCGACCTTACTGCCCATGTTCAGCATCGATCAGCAAGGCGGCGCCGGGCGCGTGGATATCCTGCCAGGCCTTCGACCGACAATGGACCCCAACCGCACGGCAGCGATCTCGGCCGACACCCAGCGCCTAGCCGCCATCGTGGAATCATATATTCGCCGATATCCACAGCAGTGGGGCTGGCGGTACAGGCGGTGGCGAAACAGGCCCCTGGTCCCGAGTCGGTAACAGACAACCCGGTCCTCTGACACCCCGCCTGAACTCCTGACCGGGCTAAGCGACAGGCTGTTCCTTAGCTGACGGTTGAGTCCTGACAATCTCTACCATTCATCGATGATGGTTTTGCGTTGAATCGGGTCCAGCACCGCAATCTCAGGATCAGCGTAATAGGAATCTCCCGGGTGGGAAGTGGTGGACACTTCGGAGAAAATCGCGCCCCCTTGCGATGCGAAGCCGTGCATGGTGTCACGCTCAATCAACAGCTTGTCCCCGGGAGCAAGAACTCTTTCCTGACCCCCAAGTGTGACAGTCAGATCCCCCCACAGCAGACGGAACGTCTCCTCTTTGAGTTTGTGCTTGTGCAACGGGTGTCGCTGCCCCGGAAGCTGAATGAGGATCTTTTCGCAGTATTCCCGATTTACCAGATTCACCAGGACGCAACCGACCTCCCGGAACCGGTCTATCCCGTAGTGGTGCGAAACCTCTACCGTGCAGTCGTCGCCGAGTTCAAGACCGGCCTCATAAACCTGCCCTCGCACATCGTGCAGAATGCCCCTCAACCACAACACGTCATCCAATTGCGGAGTCTCGAATACAGGGTCGCCCGCCCGATAATCGCGGCTTGCCACAAACCGGCTGCGCAGGCGACCGAACTCGCCGCTATCGAGTTGCCCCTCCTGGCAAGGCATGGCGAAGAACACATCGTCCGGATTGAGCGGCGCTCCGGCGGATACGCCGGACTTGATGTACACCCCACGCTTCAGTGATAACAGGGACTCCTGCTCAGCCTGACCGATGGTCTTTTCATGATCACCACCGATGGCGCGGGCGGCTTCGCTCTGCTCGATCCAGGCCGCCGCCTGTTCCGGATTGATGGAATACCCATTCAGCTTGATGTCGGCGGTCGGCACGCCGAAGTGGCGCTCCAGCAGCCGCGCTCCCTTGCCGACCGCGACCGCGCCAACCAGCGAATCATCCGGCGATTCGTGACCCGAATACCCCACCGTTACATAGGGATACCGGCGGATCATCTTCTCCATGAAATTGAGTGCCAGCTGCTCCCGTGGCGTGGGGTAGATGGAAACACAATGCAGCAGCGCAAACGCCGACACCCGCTTGCGCATGAAGTTGACCAGGTTATCGATGTCGTAGATACCCAACCCGCCCGTTGACGCTATGACCGGTTTTTGCGCGTGCGCGATACGCGTCAATAGGGGCCAGTCGGAGGCGGAGCAGCTGGCGACCTTGAGGATCTGTACCCCCAGCCTTTCGCAGGTATCGACTGAGACCTCATCGAAGGGCGTGACGACGCTCACGAGGCTCTGTTCGTGGATCGCGTCGACGAGACGGGCAAAATCGGGTTCGTCCAGCCGCGTGCTCTCGAAACGGGGGATGTGTGGCAGGTCCGACCGACCCTTGAAGTCGGGATGAATAAAGCTGTCCAGATCCCGAAACTGGAGCTTTACCGCCGCGTGGACTCCAAAACGACGCGCAAGGTCAGCGGCGGCGTCGATGATTCTCAGCCCATGCTCCACACTCCCCTGATGGTTGTTGGCCATCTCGAAGATGTAGAGATCGTCGAAAATCCGGTTTGCTTCCGGCGGTCGCGTCATTCGGTGCCAATTCCCGTGAGTTGTAGAGCGTCGTGCAGGGCGATCAGCCGGTCGTCGATGTAGTAATCGGCGGCAGGCTTGCCGAACCGTAGCTCGTGATAGCGCACCCCCCATGCAGCCAACTGCGCCTGGGTCAGTGCATCCCAATTCTTGCCCGTTGCAGAGCCACGCGCGGTGAACAGCACGACCCTGTGACCGGCTTTGTAGAGTGCATTTATCGCCCGGATATTCTCGTGCATCGGCTCCGCCCTGCGGTAATCATTGTCGGGCACGAGGGTGGCGATCACTCCATCGATATCGACGACGAAGGTCCGCTCGGTCGAAATACAGTCGATGGAGGACGGGGTTCCGGGAAGTCGGGATCTGGGCTCGGTCGGTGATCTGTCCAGCAACGATTCAACCTCATCGATATCTTCCAGCGTATCGATGCTGACCATGGGCTCTTCGATCACCACCGCCCCGCTACGCCCCCCCAGAATGCTTCCCTGTTCCAGCAAACAACCGCGGGTGAACGCATAAGCCGCACCGTTACGATGAAATATCTCTCCCAACTGCTGTCGCGCGATGACGCCGGCGCCTGCGGCATCCCAAAAACCGAGTCGGCCGTTATCGAGGGTGAGTTGCTTGAGAGGATGATATTTCGGGTCGGTACGGCTTACCGTCCAGACCGCATCCAGGTGCTCGTCCATGAGTTTCCTGACCGTCGCGTCGACGTGCTCCACCCGTCGCAGCGGCGAAGTCGGCTGCAACATCACCACCACATCGTAAGTCGTGCCATCGATCCGTTCAGTCTCACGTAACGCCTGTGCCAGCACCTCCAAATCCGAGACCCGGTCGCCGGAGAGTTCCGGTGGACGGTAAAAGGGCGCGTCGAGTCCGGCGGCGCGAGCAACCTTGGCAATGTCGGCGTGGTCGGTAGAGACGACGGATCGGTCTACCCACGGGAGCTGGCGAACCAGATCGCCGACCCGGGCAACCAGTGGCCGTCCGCCGACCGGATACAGATTCTTGAGCGGAATCCCCTTGCTCCCACCCCGTGCGGGAACAACCACCAGAATTCGTTTATCAGCATACACGGGTCGAACAGATCAGCGCAGAGCGCCAAGGCCGTACCCGGCCGCGTAATCGATGGTGACAGGCCGCCCTTCGCGATCCGACTTCAGGGCGGCGGCAATCACCAGCATGGTATCGAGTCCCCGTTCCAGGCTGATCGGAGACGTGAGAGCAGGCGTCTCCAGTAACTCACCGAGATGCCGGATCTCCGGCGCGAAATCGTCAGGGCGGGTTTTGGCGATGCGCTCCTGTTGCAACTGCTCGTCCCGGACGCGGTAGCGCACCGCGTCGTGGCCGGCATCCGCATTCACCTGCCATTCCAGGTAACCCTCGTCCAGGGAGAGCGACAGCATCTTACGAGCGGGCTCTGTCACCACATCCTGGGCAACGGTGCCGGTAAGTCCCTGTTCAGTGCGCAGTTGCAAAAACGCCGAGCGGTCATAGCTCGCGCCGTCCGCTTCGACAAAATCCAGCATCGCCCTTACCTCAATGACCCGGCCTTGACCACACAGGTGCGCGAAATGCTGCCAGATGTTGATGGCATGCGAATGCTCGCCGATGGCCCCGCCGCCCCGCGCGGTATGGCCAAGGTAGGTGTCGGACGGACCCTTGAGCCACGGATGGGCACGCAGGATGCCGCCCCAGTGCTCAAGCGTTATCGCGTGAAGCGCCAGCGGCCTGCCGGGCCTGGCATCGTGTAACCAAGCCTCCGCACGACGAGTGTTCTCGGTCAGTGTGTGGTTGTAGCCGACCACGACAGTGCATCCCGTCTGAGCGGCTTCTTGCTGAAGCTGGACGGCACCAGCGAGGTCCGGTGGGCAAAGCGGCTTTTCCACCAGCATCACCCGCGGCGGTGCGGCGCGAAGCTGGTCCAGCGCAACGGTCAGATGGGTATCCGGTGGAGTGCCGATGATCACCAGATCGAAAGGTTCATGCTGCACTGCGACGCTATCCACAGTGCGGATGGCGTCATCCCAGGCACCGTAGCGGGCAGGGTAAATGTCATCACGGGTGCGCTGTAGCGCGTCGATATCCCGGTCGCACAGCGTGACCGCCCACCCGGCATTGCGGCAAGCATGGGTTAGGTGATTGCCGATGGATCCAGCACCGATGACTTTGACGTTGATCATTGAACTCACGTGTTCGAAGGAAAGAGTGACTCAATCATGGGGCCGGAGTCACCCGAAACACATTGGGGTCGACCTGCGAGACTCGAACAGCGGCGAAACGACCGAGCAGTTCGCCGTAGCGCTGAATCTGGGCACGAACCGCGTCCAGCCCCACTCCTGGAAACATGTGCTCCAGGTACGCCGAGCTGTTACGGTGGGCCGGGATACGCGCCTCGACCGCCTTGCGCAAATTGCGCCGTAGTAACTCGAACCTCACGCTCCAGGGAGCGGCGACGTTTCGCGCTGGCGGATCAACTGTCTCCAGTGCGTCTATTATCCGATCCGCGGCAAGCGGTCCCTGCAAACCCGCGAGATGCCGCGTAGCCACCTCGGCATGCTGCTCCGCTCGCTGCGGAGACACCCCCTGCTCGATGAGTCGATGCAGGACACTGACTAGCTGTTCCGTGTCACTCACCCGCTCGCTCAACGCGTTGGGCAGATCAAGATCGTACCGTTCCGAGGTTACCGGCTGATACGCCACCGCGGGAGTACCAAGAACATATGCCTCGATGGCAGTCGTACAGCCATTATGAACTACCGCGTCAGCAGCCATTAACCAGGGCGCGATAGCGCCTTGGTTGAGAACCACCACATTGCCGCAACCGGACGCGCAGCGCTTCCAGCTCTCGTCACTCTCGGAGGGATGAGGGCGCAGCACGATAGTGAACTCGGGCAAGGACCTCGCCAGTGCCGGCACCATCGTCTTGAACCCCTCGAACAAGAGCTGTTTGTGACGCGCCAGTCCGATAACATCCGGATCATGGGCGTCAATTCCTTCGTCCAGCGCTTTGCGGTGCCGGCTCTCGCCCGGTAGATAGTGATTGATCCGGGAGAAGTTGGTGTTAATCAGTACAAACTGTCCGTAACGGCCACGCAGAGTTTTCGCCTCGTGCGCGAAATAAGGTGACAGCTCAGGACGCAGCAGGTCGATTCGCGGATTACCGGTTACGTGGACAGGCGCACCCCGATACCCCGGCGCGGCACGCCATACGCGGGCACACTCCTCGCCCCAGGCGAGCATGGCATCCCCCAAGCCCAATATGTCCGCCCCGACTTTGGTTGTGACATAGGTCTCCGCGGACGGGTAAACCAGTCCCTCTTCATCCCCCAGCACCACCCGGTGACCGAACTGGTGCAGCAGGCGATAAATCTTCAGATTCCGATTGGTGAGACTCTTGGAAAGATAGATGGATACCGGGAGTGTGCCAATGCGCCTATTCAGACGCTTCTTCTCGCCTATCGTAACCCGATAACCTCGCTCGGCCGCGCAGCACGCCAACAGCAGCTTGGCGTCGAATTCCCGGGCCTGGGTTTCACAGGGGATTGTCAAATGACGGTGCATCGTCAGCCCGAAACAATCAATACCGGTGGATAAACGGGCTTGGACTAGGCAACCGCCGAGGCAGTGTAGCCGAAGAAAGGATCAAGCTCTTCGGTCACCATCCGATCGATCTGACGGATTTGATCCAGATCGAAATAATCGCGATAACCCCCCACTTTGGCGCGCCGCACCTTGAAGGAATCGGGGTCGTTGACGTCGACGGGCGCGAGACGACTGTTGTGAAAAAAATCCCGCCGCTCCATCGCTTTCAGATTGTCGAAATCCGCGAAGGCCACGGCCTCCTCGATCTGCCCGATGGCAAACCCGGCATCATAGAATTCGCATATTCGGGCCAGTTCGGCGACCGGTTCGGCCCGCATCTGCTCATAGCGCACCATCGATATGACCGGCAGGGAATTCAGTCGATTGTGCCAGCGGTTGAGATACTCGATGATCGACGGCAGACCCAGTGGTCCGTGCATGACGAAATCGAACATCGTCGTCTCCTGTTCGACGCCGTACAGTTCGCGTTTGTGCGCTTTGGCCCGTTTCGTCGACTGAAAATATTCGGACACGGCAACATCCCGCGGATCACGGACCAGAAAGACCAGCGGGGAAGAAATGCCTGGCCCCCGATCCAAGCCTGAGTCCATTCGATCACCGAGGTAGAAGCCATGCGTGAAGAGCACACGTGGCACCGCGGTGTTCTTGCGACGAAAGTTGTCGAAC
>JAYZWP010000336.1:0-3581 GCA_036142245.1 Pseudomonadota bacterium
CCCAACCTGTGCAAAGTTGCCCCGGCGACCCAGCAATACCACGTGGAAGATGTCCACCGCGCGGGTGGCGTGCTGGGAATCATGGCCGAACTGGCCCGTGGCGGCCTGATCAAGACCCACGTGCCCACCGTGCACGCGGCGTCCGTGGGGGAGGCGCTCGATATCTGGGATGTCGCCGGGCAGGCCGAAGAAACCGTGGTTGATCGGTTTCGCGCCGCACCCGGCGGGGTACCGACACAAACCCCGTTCAGCCAGGAACGGCGCTGGGAGACGCTGGATCTAGACCGGGCACAGGGCTGCATCCGCGACATCGAGCACGCCTACAGTGCGGATGGTGGTCTCGCCGTGCTCTACGGCAACCTGGCGCCGAACGGTTGCATCGTCAAGACCGCCGGCGTGGACGAAGCGGTGCTGCGTTTCAGCGGTCCCGCGCGGGTGTTCGAAAGCCAGGAAGATGCGGTCGAAGGCATCCTCGGCGGCAAAGTGGTCGCGGGCGACGTCGTGGTCGTACGCTATGAAGGTCCGAAGGGCGGACCCGGCATGCAGGAGATGCTGTATCCGACCAGTTATCTTAAGTCCATGGGGCTTGGCAAGGCCTGTGCGCTGGTTACCGATGGACGTTTTTCCGGCGGATCATCGGGGCTCTCCATTGGCCATGTCTCACCAGAGGCTGCCGGCGGTGGCCTGATCGCACTCGTCGAGGACGGCGACCAGATCGTCATCGACATCCCCGGGCGCAGCATCGAAGTGCCGTTGGCGGAAGAAACCATTGCGGCGCGTCATGCGGCGCAGCAGCGGCGAGGCGATCACGCCTACACGCCAACGCACCGCGACCGGACGGTATCCAAGGCGTTGCAGGCTTACGCGCGGTTCGCGGCGTCGGCAGACCGGGGTGCCGTGCGCGATCTGGGTTAGGAAAGTGCTGACCCGGTCGGGGTTCCGCCCGGGTGCCATGGTACCCAGGCACCGATAGACGCACGTCACCTGATTCGTGGTGCGCCGCGTGGGCTGGTTAGGCGCTGCGGCGAGCTGGAAAGCGCCGTGGCGTCGCTTCTCGAAGCTTCCTCCGTTCAGTGAATGGACACGGCTGGGGACCGGCCATCGAGCCCGGCCTGCTCGCACCGAACCACCCGCAGGGGGCCGAACGTCTGCTCGTCCGTGGTATGACAGGGGGTCCCGAGGCGCTCCAGGTCATCCCTGAGTCGGCGAACCTGTCCAGGCCCCAGAACCAGCCAGTACGCGCCACGCAGCGCCAGCTTCCCTTGCCCGCGATACTGTTCGATGTCTTGGGCGTAAGAACCGCTGCTGGAACCACCGAACAAGAACTCGATGAAGGCAGGCATCTTCTCCGCCGGATAGCTGCTGCCGTATTTGTCAGGATGGTCGGTCCAAAGATTCTCCAAGCCATCGAATTGAGCCACGAAGTCGCGCCACGCCGGCGATCCAATGCGCGGGTATTGTCCCTTGTAGTAGTAACTGAACGCCCGATAGCCGTTACCGACATAGATCATTTCGCCGTCCACGCGACGCTCGCGTACGTACTCGGCCGCCTGGTCATATGGCGCGCGTTCGAACCGCGTGTAATAGCTGTGCAGATCGTGAATGCCGACAATGGCAACGGTGCCCAGCAGCACCGTTCTCACACCCCGGGAACGGAACTGATCGAACCCCAGCGCCAGCAACAGCGCGAGCGCGGGTATCAGGAACAGGTGGTAACGCTGCACACCGAACACCTTCAGCGGCGTCAGCCAACTGATCAGAAAAGTTGCGCAGATCGGCACCGCCAACCAACAGACCAGCATCAATAGCAGCGCCCGCCCGTCAGGCCCGGGCTGAGCCGTGAAAACGTCTCCCGGCCCGCTGGCGGGCCGTGCCGCCAGGCAACGCACCGCCGCGACCAGGCTGAGCGCCAGCAGCAGCGCTATCCCGGTCCAGGAGCGCACCGCCAAGGTTTGAATCATGTCGATCAACAGCCAGAGGCTCAGGTCGTGCTCACCGGACGCCCAGTGCAGAGGAACCTGCACCTCCTGCCGGGACAACCGGAACACGACAAACGCCACGAACAGGGGTGCGGTCAGCGCCCCGACTGCAATCTGGGAACGAAACTGCGCGCCGACGCTGATCGGCACGCGCAACCACCATTTCGCCAGAACGAGGAAGGTCCACTGGGCGAGCAACACCAGGAACGACAACTGATGCGCATACATCACCAGGGTCGTCGCGACGATATACGACCCCGACACCCGCTCGCGCGGCAGACTGCGCCAGAGCGCTGCATACGACCATACGATCAACGCGATCTGCAGCGCATAGACCCGGGACTCCTGGGAACGCAGGACGTGCGGCACGGATACCGCGAGCAGCAGACCGGCAAACAGTGCGCCGCCGCGTCGCAGACCCACGGTGCGGCCCAGCCAGATCAGCAGCGGCACGGTCGCGGCGCCGGCGATCATCGACGGCAGACGCAAGGTCAGCACACCCGTGTCACCAATGCGACAGGCGATGTTTTGCACCAGATAGTGAAGCGGCGGCCAGTAATCCTCGATACAGATCCGCAGCACGTCGAGCAGGGATCCACCGTAGACGATACGTAACGTCCACATTTCATCGTCCCAGACCGGTCGGTCTGTAAGCGTCCACCACCTCGCCGCAGCGGCGACCACGGTGACGATGAGTACGCTGGTCCACCAACCGGCGCCCGTGTTGCCGGTCCAGGGTGCCGTGTCGACGCCACGCGTCAGCCATCCGTAGACAGCCACCGCCAGACCCAATGCCGTGGCCGCGGCAAAGAGCACGCCGCCGACCGGCAGTTCAACCCACGATTCGATCAGTGCGGCCACAAGGCCCAGGGTCGCGAGCGCTTGCATCACACCTGCTGTCCGTCGCGGCATCAGTGTTCTCCACCGGCGTCAACTGGCGCGGCGACGCGCTCCCAGAATCCCGACGAGAACGCCGGATCGATCAGTTCGTAAAAGGCCTTCCAGCGGGGAAAGAACTGCTGAAAACGCGCCGCGGACAATCGCGCGTCCTTGGCCGGATAAACCGCCCCGTCAACATCGGCGACACAGGCGTCGAACCTTTCCAGCAGGTCCAGAGTGCGCCGCCCCCGGAAGGCGAAATCCAGGGCCAGGGTGAAGCCGGGCCGGGGGAATGAAAGCATTCCGGGCGAAGCGATCTCACCGAACCGCTTCAACACCGCCAGAAAACAGCCCTCCCCCGCCCTTTGCGCACTCTCCAGCATAGTGGCGAGAACCCGTGGCGCGGCGTCGACCGGCACCACACACTGATACTGCAGAAATCCGCGTCGCCCATAGAGCCGGTTCCAATCGGAAACGGCGTCGAGAGGATAGAAATAGGGCACCAAGGGTTCGTCCCGCGTCCCGGCCCGATGCCGGCCTCTGAAGAAATAAACGGTATTGAACAGTCGGCTCACCGGCCCGGAAAGGACAGAGAATGGCAATTCGCAGGGTATCCCCCAGCCAGGGTCACGCGCGTCGAAGTCCAGTTTCGGCGGCGCCGTTTCGACATGGTCAGCCATCATTGCCAGACCGCGCCCCAGCCACCGTCCGCGTGCCGTGGAG
>JAYZWP010000337.1:0-3747 GCA_036142245.1 Pseudomonadota bacterium
CCCGGCGCCAGGATCGGCAACAATCGACGGCGGGGGCAACTCGCCCGACGGGGCGTTTCCCCCGACCCCGGCCCGTTGGGTTACGCTTCGCTAACCCCACCAAACCCGTTTCGGGAAATCGCAGCCACCGTAGGCTGGGTTAGCCCGGCAGGGCGTAACCCGGCGATCGCACGGAACACCCGATTTCGCGGCACTGCCGCAAACCTGCGCTACGCAAAACCAACCCCCCCGGCGCCAGGGTCGGCAGCAATCGACGGCGGGGGCAACTCGCCCGACGCAGGTGCTTCCCTCGACCCCGGCCCGTTGGGTTACGCTTCGCTAACCCAACCTACCGCTTTCCGGGAAATCGCAGCAATCGTAGGCTGGGTTAGCCCGCAGGGCGTAACCCGGCGACAGCGCGGGACACCCGATTTCGCGGCCTTGCCGCAAACCTGCGCTACGCAAAAGCGAAAAACCCCCGGCGCCAGGGTCGGCAGCAATCGACGGCGGGGGGCAACCCGCCCGACGCAGGTGTTTCCCTCGACCCCGGCCCGTTGGGTTACGCTTCGCTAACCCAACCTGCCCCTTTCCGGGAAATCGCAGCAATCGTAGGCTGGGTTAGCCCGGCAGGGCGTAACCCGGCAATAGACTACAGCGGGTGGTTTTGCGGCCTTGCCGCGGACCCACACCCCACACCAACGAGGAGGAAACCCCATGCCACGACTCAGCAACCTGCCCGACAACGCCACCCTGATCGACCTTTTGAAGACCTACCCCGTGGGCGCGCAGATCATCGGCCCCATGGTGCAGCAGGCGCTGCGCGGGGAGTCCCCCTTGAGCGTGCAGCAGCGGGAACTGCTGGCAACCTTCGTCTCCGGCCTCAACGCCTGCCACTACTGCCACGGCGCCCACCACCACATCGCCGAAGCGGTCGGGGTGGACGGCGGCCTGCTGGACGCAGCACTCGCCGACATCGACAGCGCGCCGGTGGAGCCCGCCATGGTCCCGGTGCTGCGCTACGCCCGCAAGCTCACTCTCACCCCCGGCAGCATCACCGATGCGGACGTGGCCGCCATCCGCGACGCCGGCTGGTACGACGACGCCCTGCACAGCATCAACCTGGTGGTGGCCGCGTTCAACTTCATGAACCGCTACGTCGAGGGTGCCGGGCTCCCCATCCCGCCGAAGGCATTCTTTGAAAAGCAGGGCGCCTTCATCGCCCGGGGCAGCTACGACATGAAGCCGGGGGATTTCGACTTCAACTGATTTGTAGAACCTGGCGAGCCGGAGCGAACCGCATCGGGGTGCCGGTCATTCCGGTCTCGCACTAATGTGACGGTGCGATTCGCTGCGCTCATCAGCACCCTACGGGCCGGAGCCTCAAACGTACGAGGCGGTGAATCCTATGAACCGCAGCGCGTTCGGGAGCAAGTTGTCCGCAGGTCGGATGAGCGCGGCGTAATGCGACACCAGAGCGATATCTCACCCACCACCAACACGGATACGCGCGTTGGTGCGGGTGGCCCTGTAACCGGGCGCGGACAGTGTCCAGCAGAGGCTGGGCTCCTCGCTGGCACGCCGGGTTACGCCCTGCGGGCTAACCCGGCCTACGGGAAAAGAGAAGAGCACCGAAGTAACGCGCCGCTCAGGGGGCGTCAT
Organism: Pseudomonadota bacterium; assembly: GCA_036142245.1. Classification (GTDB taxonomy): domain Bacteria; phylum Pseudomonadota; class Gammaproteobacteria; order Immundisolibacterales; family Immundisolibacteraceae; genus JAYZWP01. Next base: position 1,639 of record JAYZWP010000337.1, read on the forward strand.
TCACATCGGAGGGGCGGCGAAACAAGCGGCGCGTGGCGTCGACGCCCGCCCGCAGGGCGTCCGCGTCCAGCGGTTGATGCTGGGCGGCGAAGCGCCAGGAGCCGTCGGGCTCCCGTTTCACCTCCACCTTCAACCGCAACAGAAAAATCACCGGGGTCAGACAGGTAAGGACCGCAATCGAAGGCTGGGTTAGCCCGCAGGGCGAAACCCGGCAAGAGATCGAATCCGGTAGCTCATACATCAAAAAATACCCGCCCGTCCTTAAAGGCTCTCAGTTTTACGCGGAACCTCACCGTAATAGCTTGCGGTACGTCGTCCGCATATGCTCGCGCTGAACCGCACGGATTGGTAACCACCGTGCTAACCCAAGCTACCCCTTTCTGGCCGATACAACACGCGACCAACGGCGACCCCGGTGAGTACCGCCACCAGCACCGGACCGAAAGGCTGATCCAGCAGGAGCGCCGCGACGAAGGCGGCGATGTATCCGATCACGCCCACGGCAACGACGATGAGCAGCGTCTGCCGCCAACTGCGCGCGACGGCAAAGGCCAGCCAGGCGGGCAGGAAGATGAGCGCGAACGCGGCCATCAGGCCGACCACCGCGGTGCCCAGGGCCACGGACAGCGCGACCAGCAGATCGAACACCAGATCCCGATGCCGCCCCGCGCGCCTGTCCGGCACACCGAAGCCGGGGAAAAGCCGGGCACGAATCAGCGCAGGCATCAGCCGGGGCAGAAGCGCCGCGATGAGGAGGGCGAGGACAAAGGCCGCGATGAGATGGGCGGGCGCGGCGAAGAAAAGCTGCCCTTCCACCAGGGCGTGACCCATGGCGCTGCCGAGAGTGGTGTTGGCCGCCACCAGCAGGGTGACCGACCAGCCGACCAGAATCATGACGGCGTCGACGGAGTTGCCGTGCAGCCCACCGCGATTCTTGATGAGCGCGCCCAGCGTGGCGGCGATGGTAGTCCCGAGCACGGTGGGGATACCGGCCGCCAGCCCCACCAGGGCACCGGCACCGGCGAGGTGGGCGAGTCCGAGCGCCGCGAGCCACTCGTCGCGCAGGCGCAGCAGCGCGCCCACCAGCGGCAGCACCAGACTGACCAGCAGCCCCGCCGCGAAAGGAACCCGAAACAGCGGATCGAAAAGCGCTTCGAGGTTCACGCCGCCACTTCCATGGAACGGCTGCAGGCGCGGGTTACAAAGTCCCGCTGGTGACTCACCAGCAGCACGGCGCGCTCCCGCCCCACCTGCCCGAGCAGTTCCGCCAGCACCGCTTCGCCGTCCGGATCGAGGTTGTTGGTGGGTTCGTCCAGCAGCACCAGATCGGCATCGCCGCCGAGCGCCGCCCAGACCGCCAGCAACTGAAACTGCCCGCCGCTGAGCTGGTCGACCCGCTGCCCGAGCCACGCTGCCAGACGTGGCGGAGGCGTACCCCGTGCGCCGGCGTAGTGCAGGTACTCGGCACCGGTAAAGGGCATTTCCGGCAGCTTCGGCGGCTGCTGCGGCTGCCAGGCGAGCACCAGCCCCGGCCGGGGCTCCACCACACCGGAAAAGCAGGTGCACTGCCGGGCGACCGCATGCAGCAGGGTCGACTTGCCGGCGCCGTTGGCACCCCACAGACCGACGACCTCGCCGGGCAGCACCTCCAATGACAGCGGCCCCACCACCGGTGTGCCGTAACCGGCCACCAGTTCCGAGATGCGCAGCAGCGGTTCAGCCATGGGCAGCGCCGGCGAGCGCCGTGACCCAGCGTTCGATGTGATCCAAATAAGCGGCGCCGTCGCTCGCCAGCGGCGGCTCCAACGGCAGGGTCGCGAGCGGCCAGCCCAGTGTATCGGCAACCTGCCGGGCCGGTGGCTCCGGGTGGTAGGGGGCGCGTACCACCACCCCCTGAGCACCGCGCAGTCGGGTGATCAGTTCCCGCAGATGCGCGCCACCCGGCGGCACCCCCGGCACCGGTTCGACGGTACCGAGCAGCGGCACGGCGAACCGGTCCAACAGATAGATGGCGTCACGGTGAAACAGCACCACGCCGGGCGCGCCCGCCAGGCGCGGGCGCCACTCCGCCACCCGCCGTTCGACCCGGTCCGCGAAGACATCGGCGCG
>JAYZWP010000338.1:0-9936 GCA_036142245.1 Pseudomonadota bacterium
GTCGGGCCTACGCAGGGCAGCCAGACCAGCCCGAGCAGGGCACCGACGCCCAATTGGCCGGCGGCGGAGTTCGCGCCGCCGCCGCTGCCCGCCATGCCGCCGGTCAGCCGGGAATGTTGTACGCCAAGCCAGTCTCCCAGAGACTTGCTGAGCAGCGTCGCGCCCACCAGCAGCAACAGCACGGCAGCGACAACGCGATAGGCGTCCGGATTCAAACCCAGATTCAGCAGCAGCAGAGTCAGGATGGTGCCGGCGACTGCGAAGGAGCCGGCCAGACCCAGAGCGAGAAACCAGGGGCCGGAGCGACCGCTCGCCGCGGCGCTGGCCATGACCACCGGCACCAGCGGCCAGACGCAAGGCGAAAGGATGCTCAGCGCCCCCGCCAGCGCTGCCAGCGGCAGGGAGGCGAGTTCCAGGGTCATGGCGCGCGGCGCTCGAAATTGAAAGCTTTGTTGATCTCCGCGGCGATCACTTCCGGCCGCGTCTCGGCGACGCTGTACCAGAACTGGTCCTTGCCGCGGTACAGCAGCAGCGTCGACTGGCGCGGGGCGCGGAAATGGCGGACCCACTCCTTGTCGTTGTCGTAATCCACCACCAGGACGTGCAGATTTTTGTCGGGGTTGGCGCTGGCCCAGGCGGTCAGCGCTTCCTGCTGTTTGGCACAGGTGGGGCACCAGGGAGCATAGACATCGATCAGCACCACTTCATCCTTTTCCTGGATTTCAGCGAAGCGTTCCGGGGTGAACGGCTGTTTCTCGAGCGCCAGCACGGGTCCGGTCAGGCTGAGCAGCAGGGACAGCGCCGCAACGAGCTGTTTCATTGGATATGTCTCCTTTGCGTCGGCGACATCCGCACAATGCGGTGCCGTGCTGTGCAAAGGACCGGACGGGAAAGCCATTCCTTCCCGGGTTGTGTCACTGACGGTGCGCTTGAGACGCGATTGCAGCCAGTCAAGCAGGCAAGGGACTGGTGCCGCAAGGCGTTTTTCGCAGGCGCCGTGCCGTCCCGGTCAGGCCCCGGGGCGGATACCTCTTACGGATGCCGATCTGTTCCTCAACGCTGAATGGCGGTTCGGGCAGCGGCGGGACGGGCAGCCCCGCCGCATCGGGAGCCCGCTTTACACGGCTGCTGCTTCCAATACCTGGGCCGGTCCGAAGAACTCGTAATGCCGATGCTCCGCCGGGACGCTCCGGTCGCCGAGGAATTGGTTGATGCGGTTAAGGAACGGGACCGGACCACAAAAGTAGAACTCCGCATCCGCATCACCGGCCAAACTTCGGAGCAAGGGTTCGTCCACCAGCCCGATACTGTGACAGCGGCTTTTCTCGAGGTCATCGTTCAGCGGGTCGCTGTACCGGAAGTGAACGCGCAGTTGTGAATGTCGTCGCGCCAGGTCACACACCTCCTCGCGAAACGCATGCGTCTTGCTGTTGAGCGCGGCGTGCAGAAACACCGTGGGCCGCTTGCCAGGTTCGGCAAGGGCGGCATGCAGCATTGCCAGACAGGGGGTGATGCCGACGCCTGCCGAAATAAGCACCAGCTGCTGGCCAGGCGTGGCGGGCGGCCGGAGCGTGAAGTCGCCGCAGGGAGGGCCGACTTCCAACACGTCGCCTTCCGAAATCCGCTCGTGCAGATAGTTGGATACGTATCCCGACGGCGCGCCCGGGCTTGGCGCGGCCTCTTTTTTCACCGCGATGCGATAGTCGGCGGAGCCCGGAGCGCTACAGATCGAGTAGTTGCGCATGGTCGTGCCGCCTTCCGGTAACGGCACCCGGACCGTCAGGTATTGACCGGCCAGAAACGGACCTGCCTTACCGCCGTGCAGGGGCGTCAGGCGGAAGCTGGTGATGACCTCGCTTTCGGCGGTCTTTTGGCTGACCCGAAAGGGCGTGAAGCCGGCCTGACCGTGCTGAACACGATGTGTTTCGTACAGGTCACTTTCGCGCTCGATGAAGATGTTGGCCAGTACCTCATACGCTTGCCCCCAGGCGTTAAGAATCGGGTCATCGTCCCGCAATTCGAGCAGTTCCTGAATGGCGCCCAGCAGGTGCCGGCCGACGATGGGATAGTGTGCCGCCTGGACGCCCAGCGAAGCGTGCTTGTGGGCGATAAGTTCCACGGCGGCAGCGAGCGCCGCGGGGTTTTCGATATGGCGAGCGTAAGCGCAGATGGCGGTGGCGAGGGCACGCTGCTGGGTGCCGCTGCGCTGGTGAGCCGGGTTGAAAAAGGCCTGGACCTCGGGATTCGCGCGGAACATGCGTCGATAGAAGTGGCTGGTCAGGGTTTCGCCCCGGGATTCGAGCACCGGCAGGGTCTGTTTGATCGTGGCGATGGTCTCGGCTGACAGCATCAGGTCTCTCCTTGTTTATCAAGTAAATCACATACCGCTTTTAAGAGGTATACAATTTACCGGTTTTGGAAGTCAATACTTTTTCGTCGCAGAGACCGATCCGCCGATGCAGCTGACGCGACACACCGACTATGCCCTGCGCTTATTGATCTACGCCGCGCGCAGCACCGACCCTGCCGTCTCGGTGCAATCCGTCGCACAGGCGTACAACATCTCTGCGCACCATCTCGCCAAGGTGGCGCAGAAGCTGATTCGACTCGGCTACCTGCGAGGTGTCCGCGGCCGTGGAGGCGGGCTGCAACTGGTGCGCCGCCCGCCCGATATCTGCATCGGCGCGGTGGTGCGCGGGACCGAGCAGACCCTGGCTCTTGTTGAGTGTTTCGAACCGGCTTGTCGGTGTGCCATCGAACCGGTTTGCGGCCTGAAACACGCGCTCCGCGAAGCGCAGCAGGCGTTTTTTGCGGTACTCGATCGCTATACGCTGGATGATCTACTGCGCAAACCGGCCCAACTCGACAGACTGCTCGGTATCGTCCGTCGTCCCGAACGGGAAGCTATCGGAAAGCGATCGGCAACCGCGCACCAGAACAGATCCTGATATTGGCCCTGCCCGATAAATCCACCCGGACGCTGCACGGCGCTGATGCGTCTCGACATCGCTAAGCGGGTGGCGGCGGCACCGCGCCTCGATGCACGACCAGGCAACACGGCTGGCGTGCCACGAACAACCGGCTAACGACGCAATCGCGGTATCTCTGCAGCCGGTCCCCACAGCGCCCGGGTGAACGGCGCTCCGCGCTGCGGCAGCCTCCCGGCGCCATCCCGCTTTGCTTGGGCGCGGCCAACAAGTCCCTGGCTGCGCAAGTCCTTGGCCGCGCAAGTCCCTGGCCGCGGCCCGAACCGGGAGGCGCCGGGCTTCGGTTCGCAGGCAGTGCGACCCGCGGACCTCGCTCAAGTACCGCCGTTCAGGTACTTCGCGATCTCTTCGGCGTGCATCCGGGCGATATCTTCCATGTCCCCCACGGCGAGCGCGTTATAACTCGATACCGTCGATCTGCCGATCACATCTCCGGTGTTCGGGTTCTTGACCACCACGGTGGAGTCGACGCCGTCCTTGCCCGCCAACACACCGAACATGGCGCGGTTGAAACCTGACCGCATTCGGTAGTCCGTCAAGGTGATCTCGATGAGATCTCCCTGCGTTTCCGAATAACTGCCCGTTTGCCGCAGTTCCTCTTTCAGATAAGCGGAAACCGCAGCAATAAAGTGTTCCGGCGCTGCCGTGCCGCGGTTGACGACGTCAATTCCCGCGTAAGTCCTGTGTACCGCCTGCGTCTGGACCAGGGGTTGCGCCACCTTGGTCGAACTGGCGCAGCCAGCAACAAGAAACAGAACCGCTACCGCGATCAGGATATTCTTCATTTTCATCATTCTCCCTTCATAAATTTGTGTATCGATCCCGGGTGCGGAGTAACCTTGCAAGTCCTCGGTGCCCGGTCGAGACAATATAAGAGCGTTAAACCGACTGTTTATGCAAGGCCCCAATCCGTTCAGTTTCGCCAACATGCTCGAGACCGCCGCATTGCGGTACGGGGAGCGGGAGGCGCTGTTATGTGCCACCACCAGCCGGCGTTTCACCTTCTGCGAATTGCACGACCGCGCCAATCGGTTGGCGAACCTGATGACGGATCGGGGCTTCGGCAAGGGCGACGTGGTGGCGATTCTCACGACCAACCGCGTGGAACTGGTGGACTGGTACTTCATGTTGGCCCGCACCGGTATCGTCGGCATGCCGGTCAACTACCGCCTCTCCGCCACCGAGATCGCGAGTCTGATCGACGGCATGGGGGCGACGGGGCTGCTCTTCGAGGACCGCTTTGCGGAGACGGTCGGCGAAGTGCGCGGCAGGTGCTCCGGGCTGGAGCAGGTGTTCTGCTTCGGCACTCACGCGCCGGACTATGCGACCCCTTACGATGCCTTGCACGAGCAGGGCAGTGCCGCGCGTGCCGCCGCGCGGGTCGATCCCGATGATCCGTTTTATTTCAACCTGACCTCCGGCACCACCGGGTTACCGAAGGCGTATCAGCTCAGCCACCGCAACAACCTTGTGGCGATGCATTCCCTGGTGGCGGGACACGATCTGACGGTACGCGACACGGTGCTAACGGTGTTTCCCGCATTCGGACGGGTGGGGTTCGCCTGGCTCGCCGGCTCGATTCTGGCGGGCGCCCGCAATGTGATGTCGAATTTTTCCGCCGCGCAGGCGCTGCGGATCATTCAGCAGGAGGGGGTCACCATCACGAATCTCGTGCCCACCATGGCGGCCATGATGATGGCCGAGCCGGATCTCGACGATTACAACCTCGCCTCCCTGCGCGGCATCGTGTTTGCCGGCGCGCCTCTGCCGGCCCCCCTGCGCGAGCGCACGCGCAAGCTGCTCTGTGCGGATCTGTACGAATACTACGGCATGCAGGAGACCGGCATCGTCACCTTGAGTAACCCGGCCGAGAAGCTCGCCAAGCCCGAATCCGTCGGCCGGCCTTATTTCTTCACGCAGGTACGTGTGGTGGATGACCAGGGCGCTGACCGGCCGGCGGGCGAGGTGGGTCACGTCATCGCGGCCTCGCCGGCAGCCACCCAGGGTTACTATCAGAGTCCCGAGAAATCGGCGCAGACCTTCCGCGACGGCTGGGTTCATACCGGTGATCTCGGCCGGTTCGACGACGAGGGCTATCTGTACATCGCCGGTCGCGACAAGGACATGATCATCAGCGGCGGACAGAACATCTTCTCGCTGGAAGTGGAGGAAACCATTCTCGGGCTCGACGAGGTTGCGGAATGCGCCGTGATCGGTCTGCCCGATGCGCTCTGGGGCGAACGGGTCACCGCCATAGTTGTAACCGGGGACGAGGGTTCATTGACCGAACAGGCGGTGATCGACCACTGCAAACAGACCCTGGCCGGGTTCAAAGTGCCCAAGAAAGTGATTTTTTCGTCGCAACCGCTGCCGCGCACGCCCACCGGCAAGGTCACCAAATTTGTACTGCAGGAGCGTTACGACGGCGCGTAACGGTCATGTCCTGCGGGCTCTGGCCATTCTTGTGGCGATCAGCCTGCCGGGCATCTGGGGTTGCGCGCCAACAAATGTGCAACCGATTGGGCGCTCGACGGTTGTCGGAGCGGACGATGACGAGCGGACGCTGATTCGGCGGGCTGATGAGGAGGACGAGGCGATCAGGTCCAGGGGGCTTCTGCTGCCGGATGAGCCGCTGCAGTCCTATCTGGCAGAGGTTGGCAACCGCCTGGTACCCGAACTTGCCGGGTCGAATGCCCGGTTCGGTTTTCTCGTGCTGCGCGACCCGATGGTGAACGCCTTTGCCATGCCGAACGGCAGTATCTACGTGAACGTGGGTCTGCTCGCACGCCTGCAGAACGAGGCGCAACTCGCCCATGTGTTGGCGCATGAGATTTCCCATGTCACTTTGCGGCACAGCCTCAAGCAGTACCGCAGCACCAAGAACAAGGTGGTGGCGGCACACCTGACGGACGTGCTCCTCGGCGGGACTTCGATTGCCTACCTGCCCTATGTCGCTGCGATCGCGGGCTATAGCCGCGCTGCGGAGCAGGAAGCGGACATGGCTGCGCTCACGCTGATGTCGAACGCCGGGTATCGGTTGGAGGACGCCTATGGGCTGTTCGCGGTACTGGCGGAAGTGAACAGCGCCGAATCGTTGCTCGGAAGCATCTATGCAAGTCACCCCGGTGACCAGACACGGATTCAATACACCCGGCGTCTGATCGAGGAAGGTTTCGTTGAACCGAACCCCGAAGGCGTAACCGGAACCGAGGAATACAACCTGTACAAACCGAGGTTTCTGGACGCCGCAATTGATTTGAAACTGCGCGCGAAGCACTATCAGCTCGCTTTGAATCTGGCGCGGCAGGCGCTCGAGGAGGCACCGGACAACCCCAGGTTTCACTACTATCGGGGGGAGGCACTGCGCCTGGCCGCCGGTGATCCGGAAGGGGCGGCAAAGGAGCACGCCTGGATCAAGGGAGAATCCTATCGACCGGAAATGCTGAGCAGTTTCCGGCAGGGAAGCGTAACGCGAAATGACGAAGCGTTGACCGCGTACCGCGCCGCGTTGGCGTTAGGTGACGACGTGCCCGAAGTGCATCGTGGACTCGGCCTGATCGCCTATTCAAGAGGCGAGCGACCCGCAGCGCGGTCCGCTTTGTCCCGCTATCTGGATAGGGCGCCCGACGCAAAGGATGAACTCTACATAAAAAGCCTGCTGGAGGAGTTGGTGGAACCATGACGATTCTGGACAAGTTGCGCCATTGTCGATATGGCGTTGTTGTGTTGCTTTGTGGTTTCGCGTACGGATGCAGTACGCCGAAATACACCACAGTGAGAGAGCATCCGGAGTTTCAGGAATCAAAAGCGCAGTTCAAGTCGCTCGCCGTATTTCCCCCGGATGTCGCGTTTCAGCATCTGGTGTTCAACGGTGATCATCAATCGGTTCCTGAGCGGGAAGAGGCGATTGCTCACGAGCTTGCGGCCTTGCTTCCCGGGTTACTGGCCGCCCGAGGTTACGAAGTGAAAGAGTTTGCTTTCGAGGAACAGGCGGAAAGCGATTCGGACTTCGCGTTCGAGATGTCACAGCTGCGGGACGCGTACGGCAGGGTGTCCATCGAGCTGTACGACCGGGCGTTGGTGAAAGAATCTGAGTCCCGCTCGTTCGACAAGAGCGTCGGTACGGTCGTGAATCAGTTCTGTGCGCGTGCTCAGGCGGATGGCCTCATCGTCACCCGGTACTATGGTTTTGACAAATCCAAGGGGATGCGGGCGAAGGAGATCGCCGCCGCTATTGCGTTTGCTGCCTTGACCGGGAGTTACCCGATGTATCCGGCGAGGGGAAGTGCGGTTGAAGTCGCCATGCTGGATTGTGTTTCCGGCGACGTGCTCTGGACCAACGCGAAATCCAACCAGGCGGACAACACGGACGTTCTGGACTGGGCACTCGCCGATCTTCCCAAGATCTGAGAGCTGAATTGGCTCTATAAGGTGGAGGGTGCGAGGGGGCCGGTTGACGATGCCGAGTGGAAATCGTCCGAGAGAGGGCTGAAGTGACCGGGCGATCCATGCGGAGTGCCCATTCAACGACTTTCTGAAAGGGGGAATCAGTGACAATCAGGCGATGCAGCGTAACAGCAATAGTGTTGCTCGTGACGGCGTGTGCTACACCACCGCAAGCGTCGAAGGAGCAGGCACTGGAGGCCCGGGTTTACTGCGCGGAGATCGGCGGAAGGTGGGTATCGAGTATCCAGCGCTGTGTAAAACCGCAGGGGGGCACGGAAGAAGAACAGCAAAAAATGGAGGAAATTCTCCGGCCCGCTGCGGACCAATAAGTCGCGGGCCGGCAGGTTTGCGACAAGGTGGGCGTCATCTGCGAGCAGGCCGCAGCGGAAGCCTGCCCGTCAACCGGACAATTCGGTAGTGCATCGGATGACGCTGCAGACCATCGGCAGCCCCCTCCATTCTCTACAGCGCGGTACCTGCCCCGCTGCGCTCCGTGAGCCAATGACGTGCGTGCCGATGTTTTCCGGGGGGCAGCGGCCGTGCCCGGAGCGGGGAACCCTGAATGGATCAGGTATTCCCTGACGATCGCATCGGGAGAGCCTCTACGGGCAACTGAGGTTCTAATGTGGTTTTGCGGTTGCGGGGAGGCCGTCTCGCGCTGACGCAGATCAGCGGACCGGTGCGCCGGTAGCGGTGCAGAATAGGTCCCGCTGGGTCAGAAGCGCCATGGGGCGCACTAACAGAAGGGTGGGGGAGTGACCGATTCGAATCTGATTGCGCAGTGCGCGGATGTGCTGTTCCGCGAGGGGCGTTACCTGGACGCCCACGACTGGGATGCCTGGCTGGGTCTGTTCACCGAGGATGCCTGGTGGCATGTGCCGATGTGGGTAAACGAGCACGAACTCACGTCGGACCCGAAGCGCGAGCTGTCATTGATGTGGTACGCCGACCGCACCGGTCTCGAGGACCGGGTTTTCCGCATTCGCACCGGGGCTTCCGCCGCATCCACGCCGCTGCCGCGCACGACTCACGTGATATCCAACGTATCGGTGGAGGCGCAGGGGGACGACGGTTACCGTGTTTACTCGGTCGCCGTGGTGAGCAGCTTCCGGCACAAGAACCACTATGAGTTCTACTGTCACTACGAACACAACCTGCGGCGGACCGAAGCCGGGCTCCGAATCGCCGGCAAGAAAATCGTGGTGAAGAATGATTTGATCCCGGACATCATCGACATTTACAGCATCTGAGCTGTGCTCGGAGTGGGTGGGTGAGGTCCGGCAAGAGCCGGGCGACAGGGGGTTCACGTCGTTCGCGCGAGTCGGCTGCGGCCTGCGGTCCAACCACCGGCCCGGTCGGCGGACGTTTGGACTTGATCTGCTGCCTGGAAAAGAATAGGCGTTGGAATGCGCCTGATGCTTAATCTGATAATCGGCCTTTGGTGGAGGTGGAGAGATGAACCAGCCGTTTGAGCCCGTCGTACCGTCGCGGTTTCTCGTTGAACGCCCGCAAGAAGGGGTGGTGAGGGTGAACCGTTCCATGTTCACGGACCCCGATCTGTTCGAACTGGAGATGGAAAAAATCTGGGAAGGGAACTGGATCTACCTGGCCCACGAGAGCCAGATCCCCAACACCAATGATTACGTGACTCTGTTCATGGGCCGCACCCCGGTTGTCCTGATTCGGGACGCGGATGGCTCAGTGAACGGATTCGTGAATTCCTGCGCGCATCGCGGCACGACGCTGGTGCGCGAGGAGTGCGGCAACCGCGGCGATTTCAGCTGCCCGTTCCACGGCTGGGTGTACAACACCCGGGGCGAGGCGATGGTGGTGATGAACGAGCAGGGCGGCGACTACCCCGAGCAGTTCGACAAGAAGGCCTTCAACCTGACCCGGGTGGCCCGGGTGGAGAGTTATCGGGGATTCATCTTCGGCAGCCTGAACGCCGAGGTTGAGCCGCTCAGGACGCACCTCGGCCACGTGACCACCATGATCGATCTGCTGGTGGATCAGTCCCCGGACGGGCTCGAGGTGTTGCGTGGCCGCTCGAGCTATCTGTTCCAGGGCAACTGGAAGATTCAGGCGGAGAACGGTGTCGACGGCTACCACGCCTACGCCACCCACGGAAACTACATGGCCACGGTGGAGAACCGCCGCAAGTTGCGCGGTGATGCCGACGCGGTGAAGGCGATCAAGGTACGCGAACTGCTGGAGAACCGCGACGTCGGCGGCAGCTTCGACCTGGGTCACGGTCACTGCGTGGTGTTCGGCAACATCCCCAACCCGGACGACCGGCCCGGCTTCTCTCGGATGGCGCAGTACAGACAGCGGTTCGGCGAGGTGAAAGCCAACTGGATGATCGGCAAGATGCGCAACATGCTCATTTACCCGAACGTGTTTCTGATGGATCAGACCTCGAGCCAGATCCGGGTGTTCCGTCCCCTGGATGTGGACACCACCGAGGTGACCATCTACGGCATCGCCCCGGTGGGGGAGAGCGACC
>JAYZWP010000339.1:0-3379 GCA_036142245.1 Pseudomonadota bacterium
TTCGCGCTCGATCTGGTAACGGCAGTAGGCTTCGACCCCGTCCTGCGTGAAGACCCGATGACTTTCTTCCAGATCGAACAGCGCCCGCGAGGAGATCGCGATGACGAGATGATTGTCCGGCCTGTCCCGGGTCACGTCATGGCTACCGCTTGAGCCGCGGGCGGCTGGTGCCGACGGATCGGCAGCAACACCGTCATGGTGATCAGGAGAACCGAACCGAAGGTGACGAAGTAGACCGGCATGCCGAGTTCCAGGCCCACCAGCGCCCCGCCCACCAGGGGACCGAGAATGGAACCCAGACGGCCAATGCCGAGCGCCCAGCCGACACCGGTCGCGCGCGACTGGGTCGGGTAGATGCTGGCGGCCAGCGCGTTGAGGTTGATCTGCCCGGCGAAGCTGAAGAATCCGGCAAAAAAAATCAACGTCATCAGCAGCGGCAGGCTGTGGCTGACCTGTCCCGCCAAGCAAGTAGCGACACCCCCCAGAACGAAGATGGCCGCCAGACTGAGGCGGGATCCCCAACGCGCTACCACCCAGGCGAGCAGTAGCGGACCGACGGCGCCACCGACATTGAGCAGCACGGCGGTCTGGGTGGCTGCCCGCTGCGAGAAACCGGATTCCCGGACCAGCAGCGGGGTCCAGCTGATCAGGAAATAGATCACCATCAAATTGGTGAAAAAAGCGGCCCACAGCAACAGGCTGTCCCGTGCGTAGCCTGCGTCGAACAGCCGCGCCCCGGGGAAGCCCCGGGGCGCCGCTTCCGGGCTTTCGAAGCGCGCTTCAGGGCCCCAGTTGCCTGCCGGGTCCAGGCGCCGGATTACCTTGAGCAGCGGTTCTTTCCCCCGCTCGCCGAGCATCGCCAGGAATCTCAGTGATTCGGGTAGCAGAAGCTCGAGCAGCGGTACGAGTAGCAGGGGCAGGGCGCCGCCGACGATGAACACCGACGGCCAGCCGTAGCGGGGGATCAGTTCCGCCGCCAACAGGCCGCCGAGGATCCCTCCCAGGGGAATGCCCAGAAAAATGACGGCCACCGCGAAGTTTCGCATCCTGGCCGGAGCGTATTCGGTCATCAGGGCGGTGGCGTTCGGCAGCGCGCCACCAAGACCGATACCGGTCAACAGCCGCAGCAGGAACAACATCTCGTAACTGGTCGCAAAAGCGGTCGCCAGGGTGAAAATCCCGAACGTGAGCACACTGAAGCGCAGCGCCGTCTTGCGGCCCAATCGATCTCCGAGCGGCCCCACCACCAGGGCGCCGACCGCCATTCCGATCAGGCCGGCGGCAAACAGCGGTCCCATATCCCCTTTGGCGATGCCGTACTCGGTGGCCACGGCGGCGGCCGTGAAAGCCATCGCCTGTACGTCGAAGCCATCCAGCACAATAATGACGGTACACAGCAGCATCACGCTTTTTTGCAACGGACTGAGGCGTCGCTGGTCGATCATGTCCGCTATCCGGACCGGTTCGGCTGTTTGCATCGTCAAGAGTCCCTGGCTGATTTGATCGCGCGCGGGTGACGCCCGATCAAGCGCCGGGCAAACTGACAAAGTAACACGAAAGGAGCGGGATTCTCCCGAGCATGAAGGGTATGGCGGCTTTCCTGATCTACCGCGCCTGGGTCCGTGATCCGGTGGCGTATCGTGCCTACATGGCGTGCACCCCCGAACTGATCCGCCGCCACGGCGGACGTTTCCTGGCCCGCGGAGGTGCGTCGGAAACCCTGGAGGGCGATCCTGAGACAGCCCGCACCATCATTGTGGAGTTTCCGGACCTGGCCGCGGCCCGCGCGTTCTACCGATCGGGTGACTATCAGGCAGCGATTGATTTGCGTCGACGCTGTGCCGACGTGCAGATGGTTATCGTCGACGGTATCCGCCCCGGTGAGACCGAAAACCCACCCATCCCGACCCCGGCGGGTACGCTGTGACCTTTCGTCCGCAAGACCCGCCGCGTGCGGCAGCTGATGAGCCGGAGACGGTGGTGCCCGGCAGCCGCAGCGTACGTCTCATGCTGGCACTCATGCTGGGTGTCTGTGTGGCGCTGACGATCGGGATTGGGGAGCTCTATCGTGACTTCGTTCAGGACTATCTGGTCGCGTTACACGGCAGTGACCCGGGGCGCGCCTTCGCGTCGGCCCGCGGCGACCTGCTGCGCTACGCCTTGATCACGGCGGGTGTTCCGGCCGCGGTCGGCCTGCTGCTGCTGTATACGGGAGGACGTATCCTCGCATCCGGCTGCTTCCCCTATCCCGGCATGCCGTTGCCCAACGACGTCGTATTACAAAAGGGCCCGGCAGCACGCCGGCGGGGGCGGATCTTCATCCTCGTCGGTGCCGGTACTCTGGTGGCGGGGCTGTGGAGCGGCTGGGAGAGCCATCGCTCCGGCGCGCAACTGCTGCGCGCGGCTTATATAGAGGTGACCCTCAGCCGCGGGCAGTCCGACGCGCTCTGACAGAAACCCGCCGCAGCGTCGGCTCAGTACAGATCCACCGGGTCTACATCCACCGACCAGCGCAGGCCGGTCGGCACGGACTGGCCGTCGAGGTGCGCCACAATGCGGTTGAGCAGGCGGTGCAGGGCGGGTCTTGCCGCGGCATGCAGCAGCAACTGCGCCTGGGCGCGCCCGGAGCGGCGGGGAAACGGCGCCGGTACCGGCCCGGCAAGTTCGACCGGCTCGGCGGGGTCCGTGGCGGCCTGCGCCCGCTGTAGCCAGGCGGTGGCATCCGCGAGTTGTGGTGCGCTCGCGCGCAACAGGGCGAGGTAACCGTGGGGCGGCAACTGCGCCGCGGCACGCTCCTCCAGCAGGTCAGGGGCGATGCCGTGATAGCCCGTGGCCAGGATGCGCCGCAGCAGCGGGTGTTCCGGCTGCCGCGTCTGGACCAGCACCTCGCCGGGCCGGTCACCACGGCCGCAGCGCCCGCCCACCTGGTCGAGCAATTGCGCCAGCCGTTCCGCGGCACGGAAATCCTGGGCGAACAGCGCGGCGTCGGCATCGATGATGCCGACCAGAGTCACGGCGGGAAAATGATGTCCCTTGGCCAGCATCTGTGTGCCCAGCACGATGTCGGCGTCGCCATCGCGAATTCTTTCCAGCAGTGCGGCGAGCTGCGCGGCACCGCGCACGGCATCCCGGTCGATGCGGACCAGGCGTGCCTCGGGGAACGCCTCACGCAGCAGCATCTCTATCCGCTGGGTACCGCTGCCGAGCGGATCCAGCTCCTGCGCCGAGCAGCTTTCGCAGCGTGTCGGCGCGCGCTGCTCACCACCGCAGTAGTGACAGACCAACTGCCGGCGCGACAGGTGCAGCGTGTAGGGCCGGTCGCAGCCAGGGCAGACGGCGTGCCAACCGCAGGCGCGGCATAGCAGCACCGGCGCATAGC
>JAYZWP010000340.1:0-3713 GCA_036142245.1 Pseudomonadota bacterium
CCGGATGCCGGCTGGTGCTGTGCGGATCGGTTGTGTCCGGTTCCCAGCCGAGATATTGACCCATCGGCCCGAAATAGATGTAGAGACGCTGAAACCGGGTCGCCTGTTTGTTGTCCGCCGTGACCACCCACTCCGGACCGGTCGGTAATTCCTGCAATTCCGCCGTCATGGAGACCTCGCCCAGCCCCCAACTCTGATCGATCTGTCCCTCACCGACGAATTGATCGATAAACCACTGCCCGTACAGTACGGCGTCCTGCGCCTCTATATGCGGAAACTGATGGCCGTCCTCACCGTTGCCGAATGCCGGGCGGACGAAGAGCCAGATCAAAAGCAGCAGAAGCGGTTTGATGGAACGCATGGGAATGACAGGTCGGTCCTGTTTACGAGCTTTGGTCAGGGATCACCAGCCTGGGTAAGACGAGATACCGAATCTCCGGATCCGGCGCTATATGCCCGGCGCGGGACGTTGCATCCGCACCGGTAACTTTTACCCGTTGATTGAAGATATTACCTGCTCCGCAGCGGCGCGCGGCGGCCTTATTGTCATCCTCGACTCTTCTGACATGTCTCTGGCACGGGGCTGCGCTCTCCCCTGGGGAGGGGCGGCCAAAGGCGTGTCTGCGCGGGCATGACTATTGCACTTATCTCGGTTCCGGCGCTGCCATTCATCGCAGAAGGTGGTGAATGTCAGGAAAGTCGCTAACCGAAGGAGGCAATTCAATGGATACAGACGCTTTGGAAGGCCGTTGGGATCAATTCAAAGGCATGGTGAAAGAACGCTGGGGCAAGCTGACGGACGACGATCTGAAAGAGTGCGAAGGTCGGCACGAGCAACTGGTCGGCAAGTTGCGTCAGTATTACGATATGAGCGAACAGGAGGCCGAAGCGCAGCTCGCCGAAATGCGTCAACGACTGCATGAAGCGCACCTCGGGGCCAGGACCCCGCCGCCGCAACGTTGAGCGCGGGGAACTTCCTTTGGACATCCAACCCGCGGGATGGCAGATCTCCACGGAACCTCTGAAGAACGCCATTATTTGTGTTCGTCAGTTCACCGCGGTGGTACCTGCCGGCAGGCGCTCCACGACACGACAGCCTATATGATTATTCGCGTCGTGGCTTCCTGGCCCGGCCCGGAAACTTGAATGGATCAGAACCTTTCTAATCGACCTTTCACATCTGGCGTTTTTTTTATTTTTTATTAGGGGATGCAAGGCATGAGCACAACTTGGGATAAGAACTGGAAGCGCGCGATGAGTGCTGTTTTGGTGGGCTGGATGACGTTGGCTACGATCGGCTGTGATCGCCAGGAGGGACCTCTGGAGGAAGCCGGGGAAAGCGCCGATGAGGCGATTGAAAACGCCGGAGACGAATTGGAGGATGCCGGGGACGAACTGGAAGATCGCTTCGACCGCGCCAACTGACCGGCTGCGCTATTTCGTAATCTGAGGGACCCGACCACGCCAGGTCCGGCTGCGTACGTCGCTGACCTGGCGTGGATTCTTCAGGTAAACCGCGTTTCTTCAGGCGAACCGCCAACAAAGTGATCCCATGCCGGCCTGCGCAGCCGGCACCATTGGCTAAAATCGGGCTTCCGCCACAATTGAGGGGGCCTGTCAGCATGGTGATCCGGGCCGAGAAAATTCTCCAGCCCATTGAGGAGCAAGAGCAGCGACCGCTGCGTTTCATAACCGCTGCGTCCCTGTTTGACGGGCATGATGCCGCTATTAACATCATGCGGCGACTGATGCAGGAACAGGGCGCTGAAATCATTCATCTCGGTCATAACCGCGGGGCCGAGGAGATCGTTCGTGCCGCACTCCAGGAGGACGCCGACGGCATCGCCGTCAGTTCCTACCAGGGCGGACACGTGGAATTCTTCAAATACGTCATCGATCTGCTCCGACAGGCCGGTGCGGGGCACGTGCGGGTTTTCGGTGGTGGCGGTGGCGTGATCGTGCCGACGGAGATCCGGGAACTCGAGGCTTACGGCGTGGAGCGGATCTACAGCCCCGACGACGGGCGTGATCTGGGTTTGCCGGGCATGATCACGGACATGATGACCCGTACCAGGGCAGCTGTGGTCGAACGGGACCTCCAGGGCGCCGCGTGTCCGGCTGATCAGCGCGCTGTCGCCACGACGATCACTCTGCTCGAGACCCATGCCGATGATGCAAGCTGGCTCGAGTCGACCCGCGCGCAGTGGCCGGAACCCTTACGCAAACCGCCGGTGATCGGGATCACGGGGCCAGGCGGCGCGGGCAAATCAAGCCTCACGGACGAGTTGATCGCCCGCTTTTTGCATCAGTTTCCGGATCTGCAGATCGCCGTCCTGGCCGTGGACCCGACGCGGCGGCGCACGGGAGGCGCACTGCTTGGCGATCGCATTCGGATGAACAGCCTGGACAGTCCGCGGGTGTTCATGCGCTCCATGGCGACGCGTCGTAGCCATCTCGCCACCAACGCGATTCTGAAGGACGCGGTGCGGTTTCTCTCCGGTGCCGGGTATGGGCTGGTCATTGTCGAGACGGCCGGCATCGGTCAGAGCGACAGCGAAATCGTCGACCTGGCGGATCTGTCGCTGTATGTCATGACCAGTGAATACGGCGCGGCGACCCAGCTCGAAAAGATCGACATGCTGGACTTCGCCGATGTTATTGCTTTGAACAAATTCGAGAAGCGTGGCGCCGAGGATGCCTTGCGGGATGTGCGCAAGCAGTGGCGGCGCAATCGAAACGCCTTCGAGATCGCGGATGAGGAGATTCCTGTCTACCCGACCATCGCCAGTCAGTTCAACGACGGCGGGGTGAATTGGCTGTTCGTCAACCTGTGTCGCAAGCTGGTGGAAAAGTGCGTTCTGCCCGCGGAGCATTGGACAGCGGATGCCGATGCGTCATGCAGGGAGCCGAAGCCTGATGTGCTGATACCGGCGGAGCGGGTTCGTTATCTCGCGGAGATCGCGGCGCAGGGACGTGCGGTGAGAGCAGGCGTGGAAGCCCGCGCCCGGGCGATCTCCGAGGCGTGGCATTTTCACCATGCCCTGTCGGCGTTGCAGGACCCTGCGCTGCCGGTTTGGCTGGACCGGTACCCGGCCGCGGCGCTGGACGACGATTCCCAGGAGCGCGGCCTGCTTACGCTGCGCCAACGTTATCAATCCCGTCTGGACGATCTGGATGATGAGTCGCTTACCCTGCTGCGCGGCTGGCCAGCGACACGGGACGCGGTAACCGCGCCGCAGTACAGCTATCAGGTGCGCGGCAGGGAGATCGCCGGGGCGAACTACGTCGAGACCCTGAGCCACCTGCAGGTGCCGAAAGTGGCCCCGCCGCGATTCAGTGACCCGGGTGATCTGCTGCGGTTTCTCTCCAACGAGAATCTGCCAGGGCGATACCCCTACACCGGTGGCGTTTATCCCTATCGCCGCAGCGGAGAGGATCCCACCCGGATGTTCGCCGGCGAGGGCACCCCGGAACGCACCAACCGCCGGTTTCATTACGTCTCCATCGGGCAGCCGGCGATCCGTCTGTCCACCGCGTTCGACTCCGTAACGCTATACGGGGAGGACCCGCACGAGCGGCCGGATATCTACGGCAAGGTGGGTAATTCGGGGGTCTCCATCTGCACCCTGGATGACATGAAGAAGCTCTACTCCGGCTTCGATTTGTGTGATCCCAAGACCTCGGTGTCGCTGACCATCAACGGTCCGGCGCCG
>JAYZWP010000341.1:0-7573 GCA_036142245.1 Pseudomonadota bacterium
CGGCACCACGAACATATCGGTCACCAGATCCCCGCTCGGCGGCCAGGCGCCATCGATCAATCCGGAGGTGCTGACAAACTCCTCTTCGAAGGAGCCAAAGCCATCCTGTAAGACACTGACCGTCCGGTTGCCGGAAAACTCCAGGTAGGTCGTGCTGTCACTGAAGAGTCGGCCGGAAATCGTTACATAGGTGTTTGCGATGGCGTAGGTGAATTCGTTCTGAGGCATCAGCACGTCCATCATCAGGCCGCTCCAGTCCAGATTCAGCGACGTGGCGACCGTGCTGCCTGGCCCGTCGAACACCAGATCGTCGATAACCATTTCCGCCTGCGCCCTGGCGACCGCTTCCAGCTGATTGCTCGCATCGGGACCGGAGATCGACGCGAAGGTTGCGGTCGCCAAACTGCCGCTACCCGCGGATGCAGCGGCTGCACCCTTGGCGTAAGGCAAATCGTTGATGGCGTAGGTACTGATCGAAGCCGGACTGGCTCCGCTGTAATCGTCCGTCTGCGGATTGTAGACGCCCCCGCTCCAGGCATAGGTCACGTTTTCAACATAAACCGGCACCGCGTGCGCCGCGAGCGTTACGCTTCCGGCCGCCAGGGCGGCGGCCACGCGCAAGGCGTCTTTCGTGGCTTTGAATAATTTGTCCATCCCGCGCTCTCCCTGGTGCGTGACCCGGCGCGACTGCACGCCGGGCGGTTCGTTCGGTGCCCAACCGCGATACGCCGCAACGCCCTGGTGGCATCCTGGTTGCGCGTACTTTGCCGTAACCACCGAACTGGCTGGCCATCCGGTGCTGCGGCGGCGCATCTTCGCTCCGCACCGACCGAAGCCGATTCGTTCAGTTTAAGATGATCCGGTCACGACAATAGCAGAGAGGGCCTGAGCGGATCAGCGACCCTTCGGCGTTCATTCCCGAGGAGATGTTATGACGGTTCTCGTTACTGGCGGATGCGGACTGGTGGGCTCTTTCGCGGTGCGGGAGGCGCTGGCCCAGGGCGAAAAGGTAGTGGCCTTCGATCTCGCACTCAAAAAAGAGCTGCTCGAGGATATCGCCGATCAGGTCATTTTCTTTCAAGGGAATGTTCTGCACCCAACCGACCTTGCCCGTGCCGTTGCCGAGCACGGCGTGAAGCGCATCCTGCATTCCGCCAGTTTCCTCACGCCCGGTGCTTACGCCCGCCCCTACGCCGCCGCGGAGACGACCGTCATGGGCACGCTCAACGTCCTGGAGACCGCCCGAACGCTGCGCCTGGATCGGGTCACCTACGTCAGTACGGGAAAAACCGCCTGGAGCGGCGGCGCTTTCGCCAAATCCCAGGGCAGCGGCGAACTTGCCATCGATCCGGACCCCTACACCAGCGCCAAGATCGGGGCGGAGCTGCTCTGCAACGACTACCGCAAGATGTATGACCTCGACGTGGTGATCCTGCGGCTCGGCGGGCAGGTGTTCGGGCCCGGTCTCGCCTTTACCGGTGCCATAGGTCAAGGGATGCAGCCGCTCATAGAACTCCCGCTGCGCGGCGAGTCAGTGAAAGTCGACACCCCGGTACTGCCCTTCTCCGCCCCCGTGATGCCGATGCTGTATGCCCGGGACGCCGGGCGCGGCTGCCTGCTCGCGACCATCAGCAGCAGCCTGAAGCACTACGTTTACGATATTGCTCCGGTGGAGAACTGCACCCTTTCGGAAACCGTCGCCATCATTCAGGCGGTGATCCCGGGCGCGGATATCCAGGTTCCACCGAGCGATCTACAGGGCGGCCCGGCACAGGCCGATCCGAACGCGCAGGCGGACTTCGGCTATGAGCCGCACTATGACGCCGAACGCGGCATTCGCGAGTACGTCCACTTTCTGAAGACCGGGAAATACGCTGAAGTCGCGTGAGTCGGCCAATCCCGGCTGGTGACCGGATGAGCACACCCGTCGCGGGAAAAATCAGTAGGACTTCGGTAATCCCAATACCCGCTCGGCCAGGTAGCAGAGCACCAATTGCGGGCTGACCGGCGCCAGCCGGGCGATCATCACTTCCCGCATGTAGCGCTCGACGTGGTACTCCTTGGCATAACCATAACCGCCATGTGTCATGACCGCCTGGGTGGTCGCTTTGAAGGCCGCCTCGGCGGCGATGTACTTCGCGGCATTGGCATGGGCTCCGGCATCATCGCCCCGGTCGTACAGGGTCGCCGCCTTGAATGCGAGCAGGTTGGCGGCTTCCAGCTCCGCCCAGTTCGCCGCCAGGGGATGTTGAATCGCCTGATTCTGTCCGATCGGCCGCCCGAACACGGTGCGCTCCCGGGCGTAGTCGGTCGCTTTCCTTAACGCGATCCGGCCGATTCCGATGGCTTCCGCCGCCACCAGAATGCGTTCCGGGTTCAGCCCGTGCAGCAAGTAGTAGAACCCCTGCCCTTCCTCGCCGATGCGGTCCTCCAGCGGCACTTCGAGGTTGTCGATGAACAACTGGTTCGAGTCCACCGCTTTGCGGCCCATCTTGTGGATTTCGCGCACTTCCACGCGGCGCCGGTCTAGGTCCGTATAGAACAGGGAAAGGCCCAGCGTAGGCTTCGCACACTCTTCGGCCGGTGTCGTGCGGGCAATGAGCAGCATCTTGTCGGCGACCTGGGCGGTACTGGTCCACACCTTGGCGCCGTTGATCAGATAGTGGTCGTCCTTCAACTCGGCACGGGTTTTCAGCGCCGTCGTGTTCAGCCCGGCGTCCGGCTCGGTGACGGCGAAACAGGCTTTGGTAGTGCCGTCGATGAGCGGCGGCAGCATCGCCGTCTTCTGCGCGGCACTGCCGAATTTGACGATACAGTTGGGGCCGAAAATGTTCAGATGGATGGCAGAGCAGCCGGACAGGCAGGCCCCGGATTCGGCGACGGTCTGCATCATCAGCGCCGCATCCGTGATGCCGAGACCCGCTCCGCCAAACTCTTCCGGCATCGCGATGCCCAGCCATCCGCCCTCGGCCATCGCCTGGTAGAAGTCGTGCGGAAACCCGCCCTGCTCGTCTTTGTCCAGCCAGTATTGATCGTCGAAACGGCTGCATAGCCGGGACACCTGGTCACGGATGGCGAGCTGGTCGGCGGAAAAATCGAAATTCACGGACAGTGTCCTTGTGGTAGAACCTTGGCGTCGGGTGGCAAGCTCTGCAGGACGCCTGCCGCATCGTTAATTTAACCCGGGCCGTTGGTTGCCACAGACCACGGCGCAACGATCTGAATCTGATTTCCACCCAGCAGGAGCATCACATGGAATTTCTGACCGAAGACCCAGTCATTCTTGGCGCCGTCGCAGCTGTCTTCGGGTTGTTGGTGGGAATGGTGTTGACTGGCCTGGTGGGTCGCCTGTACGGCGGCAGCGCGCAATCGGAGCGGCACGCCAAGAAAGCGGAGCAAGCCCTGGAGTCCTACAAGGCTGAAGTGACCGCCCATTTCGAGAAAACCGCCGAACTGTTCGGCGATTTGACGGAGAGCTACCGGGCGGTTTACGAGCACATGGCGCAGTCCGCGCAGGGCTTGTGTGATGCCGAGGAAGTCCAGCAGCGGCTCGCGGCGAATTCTCCCCAGGCACTGCCCCGCTCGACAGAAAACAAATCGACGGGCGTTCCGCAGGCCGCTGCGCAGAAAATCCCGACAGGCGCGAGCAACAAACCGCGCTGACAACGCAATATCGAAACGACCAACGGCCCCGGCGACAGACCGCACCGGGTGCCTGAACCCAACAGCACAGGAGAACGGCAATGACAGACTTTGCGGGACAGCAGGTGGTGGTGACCGGCGGTACCGGCGCCCTGGGCAGCGCGGTCGTGGCGGCGTTGCTCGACGAGGACGCGGACTGCCACGTCACCTGGAAATTCGAGCAGGAACTGGACGGTTTTGAACTGGCCGACTCGGTCAGTCTGTACGAATTGGACTGCGCGGACGAGGAGAGCGTCGCCCGCTTCTATGCCGGGTTGCCAGCCTTGGGCGCCTCCATCCACATCGTCGGCGGCTTCGCGATGGCGCCCATCACCGAAACCGGGGCAGACGACTTCCGCGGCATGATGCAACTCAACGCGCTGACCGCTTTTCTGTGCTGCCGTGAGGCGGTGCGCAACATGCGCCGCGGCGGCACGGGGGGGCGCATCGTCAATGTCTCCGCCCGGCCGGTGCTGCAGCCTTACGGCGGCGCCGTCGCCTATGCCGCGAGCAAGGCGGCGGTCGCTTCCCTCACGCAGTGCCTCGCGGACGAGGTCAAGGGGGACAGCATTCTGGTGAATGCCGTCGTTCCCTCCATCCTGGACACCCCGGCCAACCGTGCAGCGATGCCCGATGCCGATTTCGCGCTTTGGCCGAAGGTGGACGACGTCGCCAGCACCATCTGTCAGCTCGCATCGCCGGAAAACGGCATCGGCAGCGGCGCACTGGTTCCGGTATTCGGCAAAGTCTGAAGAACTGATTGATTTATCAGAAGGAGTTCCCGCCCGGACGAGACTCACTGAATAAATCAGAGTTTCTCTGTTTCTCTGGATACCGGTTTCATCTCCTTGGCAGAACATCGCTATCCATTGCGCCGACCCGCACAGCCCCCGGCAGCGGGACAGCAACGAAAATACCAACGGCCTGCTGCGCCAGTACCTGC
Source organism: Pseudomonadota bacterium (assembly GCA_036142245.1). Lineage (GTDB taxonomy): Bacteria > Pseudomonadota > Gammaproteobacteria > Immundisolibacterales > Immundisolibacteraceae > JAYZWP01. Next base: position 4,625 of record JAYZWP010000341.1, read on the forward strand.
CCGAAGGTACCGGCCTGTCCACCCGCTCCCAACGGCAACCCGATGACATCGCCCGGGAACTCGACACCCGACCCCGCAAGGCCCTCGACTTGCTCATGCCCATCCCGGCCTATCAGCAGCAGATCGATAACCTGCAACCCAAACGTTGCACTTGGGGGGAGACCAAGACCTCTCTTGCGTGAGCCGGCGGCCATGGCGCGGAGGGGGAAAGGGCCAATAAACGATCGGACAGGCAGCCGTGCGAGGCTGCTGCTGAGCAGGCTTTTCCGAGCGGCGGTGCTGGTAGGTGCTGGTAAATAAACGGGGTCAGCCACACGCGGCTGTCGCGACACAGCGTGCCCTGGTCCAGGGAGTGTCGGTACCGACCAAATCCCCCGCCGCGATTCGAAAAACCCTGCTTGAGGGCTGTCGCGGTTCTTCCTCTCGGCGCGGACGCCGCCATTGCCTTCGAATTCGATGGCGCGGTTGCCGAATCCATGTCCGTCGCGAATCCTGCCCGAGCCTCGATCCCTGCCATAGAGGGGGGCCCAAGGCAGGACTCGATCGAGTCGGTAAAACCGCTACCGGCGCGCTATGCACGCGCCGGCGGTTGCTTCAGCAGACGCCCAGGTCCTGCAACTTGCCGCGCAGTTTGTCGGCTTCGGCGGCGCTCAGTTCACGCACGGGCGGAATCATGCGCCCGCCATTCAAACCGATGGCGTCGAACCACACCTTGACGCTGGCGATGGTCGCCGCGTAGGTGGCGGTGAGCATGATTTTCCACAACAGGGTCTCTTCCATGAGCAGACGCACGTCGTTGAGTTGCATGGAAGCGGCACGCGCCTCTTCCCACTTCCCCGCGGCGGCCAGCGCCCGGTATTCGGTGACGTGGTGGCGTTTCTTGCCATACAGGATGTAGGACAGTTCGCCCCAGACGCACTGCCCGCCGGTCCGTAACTCTTCCAGAAACACTGCTTCGGTGGGATCGCAGACGACGAAATCCTCGCGCAGGTCGCGACGCAGCTTGAGGGTGTCCGCCCTGCCGCCGGCTCCCTGCTTGACCGCTACGACGGTATCGATGTCTGCCAGCCGGTGCATCAGGTCGAACGAGAGGACGGCGCCGGAAACCGGCGTGCGGTACAGACAGATGGCCAGATCGGTATGGTCGGTGAGGTACTTGAACCAGTCATAGATCTCGTCGTCCGAGCGTAGTTGAACGACGGGGTTGATCACCTCGGCGCCTTCGAAGCCGAGCGATTCCACCACTTTCATTTTTTCGATCGCGGTGTGCACGCAGGGGTCGAGAATGATGGTCCATAGCGGAATCCGACCCTTGCCGGCCTCGCTCACCACCTCGTGAAATCGCACCCACTGGGTCGGGGTGAGGTTCCACCCTTCGGCGAAGAATCCGCCGACCACCAGCCCTTCGATTCCCATATCGATGAAGGCGTCGATGTTCTCGCGCAGTTTCGTCTCGTCGATGTGCAGGTCATCCCCTACCGGCGAGATCGGGCACATGTAAAACCCCTTGATCTTCTCCACCGCCCACTGCTTGGCGTCACTGCGGGTGTATTCCATGGATTCCTCTCCTTGGATGGTTTGTTTAGGGGCCCGGCATCACGCCTGCCGGCGAAGCCCCGGAGTCGCAACGTGACGGTTCTGCGGCCTTGGCAGACCGAGATTCTCCCGCAGGGTCTTGCCTTCGTACTCGGTGCGGAACAGACCCCGGCGCTGCAGTTCCGGGGTGAGCTTGTCGACGAACTCATCCAGCCCGCCGGGCAGATAGGGAAACATGATGTTGAAGCCGTCGCAGGCATCCGAGTACAGCCACTCTTGCATCTGGTCGGCGATGGATTCGGGCGTACCGATCATCTCCAGCGAACCGAAGCTGCCGCCGACCAGCTGCGCCAGTTCACGCACGGTCATGTTCTCCTCCCGGGCGAGGTCGATCAGCTTCTGGCGGGCCGTTTTGCTGGCGTTGGTTTCCGGAATCTCCGGCAGCGGACCGTCGAGATCGAACTGCGAGGCGTCGCAGCCGAGCTGGACCGACAGCGTGGCGATGCTGCTGGAGGGGTCCACCAGGCTGTCGAGCTGCTTTTTCTTCGCCTTCGCTTCGGCGAGTGTGTCGCCGATGACGACAAAGCAGCCCGGCAAAATCTTCAGGTGATCCCGATTGCGCCCGGCTTTCTCGGCGCGGCCTTTCACGTCGGCGTAATACCGCTTGGCGTCGACGATGTTGTTGGTCGGCGCGAACACCGCCTCAGCCACTTCGGCCGCGAACTGGCGCCCCACCTCGGAAGCGCCGGCCTGGACGATCACCGGCCAGCCCTGAATCGGCCGCGCCACGTTCAGTGCTCCTTTCACCGAGAAGAATTCGCCCTTGAAATCGGGCGGGTAGAGTTTGTCCGGATCGAAGTAAATACCGGATTCCTGATCCCGCAGGAAGGCGTCATCCGCCCAGGAGTCCCACAGCGCCGTGACCACCTCGTAGAACTCGCGGCCGCGCCGGTAACGGTAATCGTGTTCGAGATGCTCCTCCCGGCCGAAATTGAGCGCCTCGTGAGGGTTGGCGGATGTCACGACGTTCCAGGACGCGCGGCCGCCGCTGATGTGATCCAGCGAGGCGAATTTGCGCGCCACGTGATACGGCTCGTTGTACGAGGTGGACGCGGTGGCGATGAAGCCGAGGTGCTCGGTCATCGCCGCGAGCGCCGGCATCACCGTGAGCGGGTCGAACGAGGTGACGGTGGCACTGCGCTTCAGCGCCTCCGTCGGCATGTTCAGCAGCGCCAGGTGGTCCGCCATGAACATGGCGTCGAACTTGCCACGCTCCAGGGTCTGCGCAAAGCGCACCTGCAGTTTGAAGTTGAAGTTGGCATCCGCGGCCTGCCCCGGGTAGCGCCAACCCGCGGTATGGATACTGGCCGGCCGCATGAAGGCGCCGAGCTTAAGCTGCCTGTCCTGACTCAT
>JAYZWP010000342.1:0-8439 GCA_036142245.1 Pseudomonadota bacterium
CTCCGTCGTTAGGGCGCTGAATCGTAGAGAAACTCTGAAAAACGCCTACCTGGGCGCAGTTCAGTTGTCGCAACGCGGCGCCTGCCTGCGTTGCGTTTCATGAAGCAGTGACTCCCGTCACCGTTCATCCCGGGGCATCCTGGCTCGGAAGGGAAGCCCTGAACGAATCGGAGTCTTCCCAAATGGATTGTGGGCAGGTGGACATAAGTTTGGCACCGTCTCCGCTACCGCGAATTCCTCGCCCCGGGGCGGCGCAGTTGACTCCGATCCTGCTTGTCCCGGCCCGTATCGGGCGGACAGGCTCACCCGGTCGGTGGATGAACCCGGTAATATGCAGCGCCGCACACCGGGGAGGTGGACGCAGTGCCAGCACGCAACAGGACCGAAGAGGAACGGAGATGTCTGGAAACGAGAAACCAATAGTAGCAACCATGATTGGCGATCCGGCAGGTATCGGGTCGGAGGTGGTGGTCAAGTCGCTTGCCACCGGCGAACCCTACGAGATGAGCCGGCCGGTAGTGGTTGGCGCCGCCTGCGCGGTCGAACAGGCGATCGAGATCACGGGGACCAATTTGCGCGTTCGTGCCGTAACTGACACGGCGGATGTGGGCCTGGATCCCGACGTGATCGACGTGCTTGATTCGGGCAAGTTGGGTCCGAACGATTACCAGCTGGGTGTCGAATCGGCCACCTGTGGCAACGTGACCGCGGACTGGCTCGCGGAGCTGAACCAGTTGAGCGCGGATGGCAAGGTTGACGGTGGCATCATGGGGCCGGTCAACACCGGCTCGTTGAAGCTGGCGAACCGGTTCGACGCCGTGGTGAACGTGGAGCCCGGCTCCACTTACCTGACGCTGTTTTCCGGGCCGTTGCGCGTGGTTCACCTGACCGACCATGTGCCCCTGCGGGATGTATCGGGTTTGATCAGTGAGGAACTGGTTTTGAGCGCCCTGCACACCATTCATGAGTCCTTCTCCGGTTGGGGCGTGCGGGATCCGCGGATCGCGGTCTGCGGCTTCAATCCGCACGCCTACGGTGACGAGGAGGACCGTGCGATGAAGCCGGCGGTGGAGCGTGCCCGGGCGGACGGTATCAATGCCTCTGATCCGATACCTCCGGATACGGTCTTCCGTCATTGCATCGACGGGCGCTACGACATCGTGTTGGCGATGTTTCACGACCAGGGCCATATCGCGCTGAAGACCTGGGGATTCTTCGGTAATTGCGCCATGATCCTCGGTCTGCCGTATATCCAGATGTCGGTCGCCCACGGTACGGCGTTCGATATTGTCGGTCAGAACAAGGCAAGCCACGAGATGATGCTGTCGGCCATGAAACAGACGGCGAGTCTTGCTGGTGGCAAGGGCTTCTTACCGGTCCAGGCCAGTCGCTGACCCCGATACCGGACCGCAGGGAACCCGGCGTATGGAGGCGGGGTGACGTGAGGCGAGACCCCGGGTGTGTGCTGCTCGATCTGGATGGCACTCTGGCGGACACGGCGGCTGATCTGATCGCCGCGGTGAACCGGTTGCTGCAGGAGGAGGGGCGCGACATTCTGGACGCCTCGGTGCTGCGCGGTGAGGTGTCGCGAGGTTCGCGCAGCCTGCTGCTGCGGGCCTTCGGCGTGACACCGGAAGCGGCGGAGTATGCCGGTTTGCGACAGCGGTTCCTGGACCATTACGAGCGTTGCTATGCGGATAGCACCACGCTGTTCGAAGGGGTGGCGCAGGCCCTGGCCGAACTGATCGACGCAGGGTTCCGTTGGGGCATCGTCACCAACAAGCCGAGCCGGTTCACCTTCCCGCTGCTGGAACACCTGGCGCTCGATCCGGCGCCGGAGTGCATCATCACTCCGGATATGGTGCCCCGCGCCAAACCGGATCCAGCACCAGTTCGTTTGGCCTGTGCGCAACTGGACGTGGCGCCTTCCCGGGTTCTGTTCGCCGGTGATGCGCGACAGGATATCGAGGCGGGCCGGGCGGCCGGTGTGGCGACCGCCGTGGCGCTTTACGGCTACATCCCCGACGTGGAGGACCCGGCGGACTGGGGCGCCGATTACTCTTGTTCGGCCGTTTCCGATCTGCCCGAGGTGACCCGGGTCTGGCTGGGGGCTCGGCAGAGGTGAGCGATCAGGCGCCGCCGGAACGGCTGGTGTTGCACCGCCGGTCGCGCGAGTTGGAGGTCGGCTTCAGTGACGGTGACGTCTATCGTCTGCCGGCCGAATACCTGCGGGTCTATTCGCGCTCCGCCGAGGTGCGCGGGCACGGTGCCGGACAGGAGAAGCTGGTGACCGGCAAGCGGGAGGTCGCCATCGAGCGCGTCGAGCCGGTGGGTAACTATGCCGTCTGCCTGTACTTTTCGGATGGACACGACTCCGGCATCTACTCCTGGGAGTACCTGCGCGAACTTGGCCGCGACCGGGACCACCTGTGGAACCGGTATCTCAAGCAGTTGCTGGAACAGGGCGGCAGCCGCGAATGAGCGCCGATTCGCCCGACCGACGCGTCCCGCTGCCGGTCGGGCGTGTCAGACGTTCGGACCGAGCATGTCGGCCGGCACGATCAACTGATCGAACTGTTCCGCGCTGAGCAGGCCGAGTCCCACCACGGACTCCTTCAAAGTGAGGTTTTCCTCGTGAGCCTTCTTCGCCGCTTTGGCGGCATTGTCGTAGCCGATGTGCGGATTAAGGGCGGTCACCAGCATCAGATTGCGGGCGAGGTAGGTGTCGATCTGGTCCCGGTTCGGTGCTATGTCAACCACGCAGCGGTCGGCGAAGCCGCGCGCCGCGTCCGCCATCAGCCGCACCGATTGCAGCAGGTTGGCGATCAATAGTGGCTTGAAGACGTTCAACTGCAGGTGACCCTGCGCGCCCCCGATACTGATCGCCACGTCGTTACCGATCACCTGGGCCGCCACCATGGTCAGGGCTTCCGCCTGGGTGGGGTTGACTTTGCCCGGCATGATGGAGCTGCCCGGTTCGTTCGCCGGCAGCAGCAATTCTCCCAGCCCGCAGCGGGGACCGGATCCCAACAGCCGGATGTCGTTGCCGATCTTCATCAGCGCCGTGGCACAGGTCTTCAGCGCCCCGCTCATCAGCACGATGCCGTCGTGGGCCGCCAGCGCGGCGAACTTGTTGGGTGCCGAGACGAAGGGCAGCCCGGTTTCCCGCGCGATGGCCGCGGCCACCTGTTCGGCGAACTGCGGGTGGGTGTTCAGGCCGGTACCCACGGCGGTGCCGCCGATGGCCAGTTCCAGCAGCTTCGGCTGGCATGACTCGATGGCGGCTATGGCGTCGTCGAGTTGGTGGACAAAGGCGCCGAATTCCTGACCCAGGGTAAGGGGGACCGCGTCCATCAGATGGGTGCGTCCGGCTTTGACGATGCCGCTGAACGCGTCCGCCTTTGCGGCCAGGGCCTCCCGCAGGTGTTTCAGTCCCGGTAACAATCGATCGGCCACCGAACGGGCCGCGGCGATATGCATCGCGGTCGGGAAGGTGTCATTACTGGACTGGGACTTGTTGACGTCATCGTTCGGGTGGATCGGGTGCTTGCTGCCCATTTCCCCTCCGGCCATCTCGATGGCGCGGTTGGCGATCACCTCGTTGACGTTCATGTTGCTTTGCGTACCACTACCGGTCTGCCAGACCACCAGCGGGAAGTGATCATCGAGGTCACCTGAAGCGACTTGCGCCGCGGCGGCCTGGATCAGGTCCGCCTTGCTTTGATCGAGCAGACCGAGCGCCGCGTTGACTCCTGCCGCGGTGCCTTTCAGCACGCCGAAAGCGTGTATCACCTCCACCGGCATACGCTCGCGCTCGCCGCCGATCGGGAAGTTGATCAGGCTGCGGGCGGTTTGGGCACCATAGTATCGATCTGCCGGGACCTCCAGAGTCCCCATGGTGTCCTTCTCAATGCGTACCTTTGTCACAGCGCGTCTCCGGATCGGTTGGTGTGGGCGCGAGCTGCCAGGCGGCTCGCCGGACGCGCGCAAATTCTAGCCCAGCGCTTGCCGGGCACGATCACCGGGACGGCGGAAGGAAACTGTTAAGAGAGCCCCTCCCTGGCGTTTTTCAATTCGCCACGGCGCGTTACCGGCCCATGCGGCACCGCATGAATCTGTGATGTACGTCTCATCCCTGTCGGGACCTCCCGCCCCGGACCGGCAACTTGATATGGCCCGGACTTTCCCTGCATTACTGAGAAGCGGCCGCGGTTCGGCAAGAGGTACCCACACGGCACGCAACTCACCCTAAGATACGCGTCCATCGAATCAGTATGTATCGCGCGTGTGGAATCCGAGGGGAGTTGAATGGATCTGGGATTGGAAGGACGGGTCGCCATTGTTTGTGGAGCGAGTCAGGGGATGGGGCGGGCGATCGCGGCCGGGCTCGTGGCCGAGGGCGCGTTGGTGACGTTGTGTGCCCGTAACGAGGAGCAGCTCCGAGCCGCGGCGCAGGCGATCGATCCGCAAGGCAGGCAGACCATGACGGTGACCGCGGATCTGGCGCAGGCCGGCAGCGCGGAACGTCTGGTCGAGGAAACGGTCGCCGCGCGGGGGCGGTTGGATATCGTCGTCAACAATATCGGTGGTCCACCACCGGGGCAGCCGTCGAGCTTCTCGGACCAGGACTGGCATGCTGCCCTCGAGAAGAACTTCTTCAACGTGGTGCGGCTCTGCCGCGCCGCATTACCGCACATGCGGAAGAACCACTGGGGCAGGATCGTGAATCTGCTCGCCATCTCGGTTCTGCAGGTGGAGGACAACCTCGCGCTCTCCTCCACGGCCCGCACGGCGGTGGTTTCCTTCTCGAAGTCGCTCTCCGATGAAGTGGCGGCTGATGGAATCACGGTAAACAACGTACTGCCCGGTTCGGTGCTGACCGACCGTCTGGTGGAGGTTTCCAAGATGCAGGCGAAGTTTCACGGTCGCGATCCGGAAACGGCCGTCGAGGAGCGGCTCGTCCGTATTCCGGCCGGGCGGTTCGGTAAACCGGAGGAGATGGCGGACCTGGTCTGCTTCCTGGCATCCGAGCGGGCCGGATTCATCAACGGGGTGAGTATCCCCTTCGATGGCGGACAGTTGCGGGCGATGTGAGCATGAAGCAGAGCGCGACATTCGATATCGGGCAGGCGGTCGCCGATTTTCTGGCCGCGGCGCGGACAGGTGTGCCCTATCCGCAGCAATGGTTCGACCGGTTGACGTTGCAGCAGGCAGCGGCGCTGCAGCTCGCCGTTCTCGACGCGCGGGTGGCGCAGGGTGAAGTGCAGGTCGGCTGGAAAGTGGGCCTCACCGCCAAGGCGATTCAGCAGCAGTTCAACGTGCACGAGCCGGTGTTCGGTTACCTGCTGGACAGCGGCCTGATTCGGTCTGGCGCGACGCTGCGTGCCGAGGAACTGATGGGACCGGGATTCGAGAACGAGATCTGTATCCAGTTGGGACGCGATCTGCAGGGACCCGGCATCGAGCCTCAGGATGTCGCCGCAGCGATAGAAACCTTGTATCCGGCCATGGAGTTGATCGAGACGCGCGGCGATCTGTCCGCGCAACTCGCCGTCGCCATTGCCGATAACGTGCAGCAACGCGGGTTTGTCTTGGGCGATGCGGTGCCTTACGACGGTGCGGATCTGCGGCAGGTTCGGGTACAAGTCACTGTCGACGGCGAGAGGGTCGCCGAGGGTAGCGGAGAGGCGGTGCTGGGCAATCCCTTGAATTCGGTGGCATGGCTTGCCAACCGTCTCGCGGACCATGGTCGCCGGCTGGAAGCCGGGCAGTACCTGATGGCCGGTTCTTTGACCCGGCAGTTTTCACTTTGCGCCGGTGTCCGTGCCGTGGCGCGATTCGAGCCGCTGGGAAAGGTCGAGTTGGTCATCACATAAGCGGGCGTGGTCTACCGGTGGGGTGCGCAGAAGTGGCACCCCGGTCACCGGTTTGCCGGCACCCCGAGATTTGGACTGTGGAGGACATCATGACGGTAAAGGCTCTGGGATATATCGGCGTCGCCGCCAAGAATCTGGCACGGTGGAAGGACTATGCCACCGGTGTGCTGGGGATGCAGGTGGTGGACGACACCGATGATCTGCTCACCCTGCGCATGGACGACAAATACTGCCGCTGGTTGATCCACCGGTCCGATGCCGAGGGTCCGGCCTATTACGGCTGGGATGTCGGCAGCGAGGAATCCCTGCACGAGGTTTGTAAGGTGTTGGAGGACGCGGGCCACCGCCTGACACCGGGTAGTGCGGAGGATGCGCACCAGCGCAGGGTGCTCGAATTGGTCCGGGTGGATGATCCGGCGGGTAACCATCTGGAGCTGTTCTACGGGCAGCGTACCGGACTCGGATTTCACCCCGGCCGGCCGATGACCCGCTTCGTGACCGGCCGGCTCGGCATGGGCCACATCGCCGCCATGACCACGGAACTCCAAGCCTGCGTGGGGTTTTATCAGCAACTTGGATTTCGAATAAGCGACAAGGCGTTCATGGCGCCGGTCAACGGATACGGCATTTTCCTGCGGTGCAATCCGCGTGAGCACAGTGTGGCCTTTGTGCCCGGCCCGGCCAACGCGCTGCACCATGTGATGCTGGAAGTTGACTCGTTGCGGGATGTCGGCACTTCCCACGAGGAGGTGTTACGCCGCGGCATCCCGGTGACCATGTCGCTCGGCCAGCACATCAACGACCATGTGTTTTCGTTCTACCACGCGTCGCCAGGGGGCTTTGATATTGAAGTTGGCCACGGCGGCATGACCATCGAAGATGACGCCAACTGGCAGGTGGCGGAGTACGACGATATCAGCTTCTGGGGTCACCACGGTCCGATGCGCCCACCACCGGCGGCCTGAGGACTTGCCGGTGGCGTGGGTTGTCGCGCCGTCGGGACACTCAATGCAGGGCGGTGGAATTCGTCACCGCAACGGCGGGCGCCGCCGAGGCGTGGTGCACAAGGAAGCGCCACTCACCGGTGGCCGTCAGGGTGAGCACGTTGGTCGCGAGTACCTCGTGACCACCGTCGGGAGAAGCGGTTTCTCCGAGTGGATAGAGGCGCTCGCGGACCAGGCAGATCACCTCCTGCGCCCGCATGTGCCGGTTCAGGGTGTCAAAGCGAACGGTCAGGCCGGGACCTGAGTTGAAGATCGCCTGCCAACTTTCCAGGATCGCCCGCGTTCCCACCAGCGCGGGACCGCCGGGGTGAATGCACACGGCCGCACGGGATGATGACACCCATAATGCCCGCATCGCTGCCAGATCGGCTTTTTCCAGGGCGGAGTAGAACGCCTGCAGGGCCGTATCGACGCTGGAATAGTCAGGCGTAGTCATTGCATTTCATGCGGCCGCGGTGCGCGCGGCGACCGAGGCCGGCGTAACGCGAGATTCACGATAAGAGACCACCTACTCGCTGCTGAAATCCAGCGCGACGCGAAAGCCCGTGAAAGTGTCGGCGGTATTCGCCGGCAGCTCGTCTCTTGCCGCCGAGCGCAGGGCCCAGGCGGAGTCGGCGTACGAGCCGCCGCGCACGACCCGGGAGCTGTTGGCCGCGCCCGGCCGCGGTACTCCCCGAGCGATTGTCTTGTCGTGGTGATCCTGCCATGCGTCGAGTACCCATTCCCGGACGTTGCCGACCATGTGGTAGAGCCCGAAACCATTGGCGTTGATCGAACGGTAGGAGGTGGGCAGGGGGCTCGTTTCCGCCTGGCCGTTCCGGGAAAAACGGGCTTGGGAAACCAGAATGTTGTCGCCGAAGGGGTACCGTCCCGTTTCGCCGGCACGGGCGGCGTATTCCCATTCCGCTTCCGACGGTAGCCGATAGCTCTTGCCGGAGGCCGTTGCAAGCCAGTTGGCGAAGGCAACCGCTTCGTGCCAGGAGACGTTGACCACGGGCGCCTGAAGTTCCTGCCAGGGGTTGTCCGGACAGCGGGTTCCTTCGGCCTGGCAGTAGGTCACGAATTCGGCGTGGGAGATCTCGTACATGGAGATCGCCAACGGGTAGCCGATCGTTACCGGCGTCGGCGGCCGTTCGCTGGAGTCCATATCGCTGCCCATGACGAATTCACCGCCGGACAGAACCACCATGCGCGGACCGCGTTGGGTCTGCGAAAGATAGTCGCGGCAATAAGGTCGACGGGTTTGCGCCAGACCTGCCAAGCATCCGCCCCTGTGTTGCGAAGCCGGTTTCTCGGTGGGGTTCGCCCGCGCCGAGCCGGCGTTCCCATCGGTGGCGGGTTGCGACTGGGTCGGTTCGCGAGCCACCGCTGCCAGTTTGACCGGCTGCGTAACCCCCGCATCGTCGCCCGGTTTGGGTTTCGGATCGGAGTTGCTCGCCGTGGCGTCACCTGCTGTGGCTGGGGTCGTGGTTTCAGACGGAATGTCACCGCCCCCCCCTGTCTCGGCCGGGTACCTGGATGGTTCGTCGAACCGAGCGGAGATGGCATCAGGAGTTTCG
>JAYZWP010000343.1:0-5472 GCA_036142245.1 Pseudomonadota bacterium
GGTGTGACCATCGATGATTCGTTCTGGGATCCCATCGGCATGCGCGCCTGCGTGAGCCCCGTTATCAAGCTGGAGAATGTCTTCGTTCCGGAGGAATACCAACTCGGCGAGCCGGGTTTGTTGATGCGCGACAACTGGCTCGGCAAGATCAATCTTGGCTTCACCGCCACCTACCTGGGCGCCATGCAGGGCATCTTCGATTACCTGGTGCCCTATGTGCGGGACAAGGGGCGCGGCAAGGATCCCTTTCGCCAGGCGCAGTTCGGGGAGATGAAAACCCGCATCGATGCGGTGCGGCTGCTGATGTACACCGCCATCTCCAATTTCCAGGACGATCCCGAAGGCGCCATGCTGATGGCCAACGAGGCGAAATTCATGGCGGTTGAGAGCGTGCAGCGCTTCATGTTTCTGGTCGGGCAGGCGAGCGGCCCGACCGTGCTGTTCAAGAACCGTCCGGTGGAACGGCTGATCCGCGATCTGCACCTGCATGTTCTGCACGGGCGCCAGCATATGATGGCGATGTGTGTCGGCCAGGCGGTGCTGGGCGAGCCCTACAACCTCAACCTGAGCGTCTAGCCCGGGAGGCTTAGCCGGTTTTCCGCCGGCGAAGCCGGTCGGTCCGGGTGGTTCGTCAGGCGGGACAGAATGTGGTGCGGACAGCGCTCAGCGGTTGAACACCATCCGCGCGGCGTACTCCCGCATCTTGGCGTTCAGGGAGCTGCCGGCGGCGTTCAGGTGCGGGAACGGGCGGTCGGGAATCGGCAGGTCGAGGAATTCGCACAGCGGCTGCCAGCCGTCCGAGGTTTGCCACACCAGCAGGCGCTCCGGTGGCACCGTCGCCATCACCTCAGCGTTGTGACGTTCGTAGGCGGCGATGTTGTCGGCCAGGGTTTCGCTGCCTTCGAAGACGCCATCGAAGATGATGGTCTCGGCCATGCGGATGTGGCGGCGTATGCGCGGTGAGATAAACCCCAGCCCCCGCAGTACCCGCGCGGCGCGCATCAGGCCCCGCCAGCTGCGCCACCAGCTTTCCGGCTCGCGCAGGCTGAGCACCACTTTGGCCTCCGGGAAGGCGTCCATGAGTTCCCGGTAGTAGATGCAGATGGGGAAGTCCACGCAGGCGACGTAGTCGTTCAGCAGCGCCTGCCAGTCCATGGCGGGCGTCGTGCCGGTGGCGAAGTTGTACCAGGCCCAGTGATCCGCCTTGTGCAGGATGATCTCCTCCATGTGGTAGCAGCGTCCGCCGAGCAGCCATTCCAGGGCGTCCTTCAGGGAGCTGGTGCCGGTGCGCCCGAAGCCGGCGCCGATAACCCGAATGCCACGGTTCACGTGACCGCTCCTCCGTCAGCCAGCCAGCGGGCACACTCCCTGCCCAGCTCGGCGATCGCGCGCTGCTCGTATTCGGCGATTTCCGCCTCGCTCAGCAGCTCCCGCCAGCGGCCATTGGTGCCCCGATTGATGAAGGTCGCCCCGCCACCCTCCCACATGGCGCCGCCCATCGGCGCGGTCACCTGCGCATGGGCTTTCATCCAGTCGAAGGTGCAGTACTCGACGATGCTGTCCCAGCGCGCCGGGTCGACGTCGATCTCCAGAAAGGCGGCGACGCGGCGCATCTGGCCGTCGAGATCCCGCTTCAGATCGTTGAAGTGCACCAGCAACAGGTTCGGCAGGTGGCGTGCCTGCCACCAGCTGCGCACGCTCTCCCAGAACGGCCAGAAGGGGTGGCCGTCGCGATCCATCCAGTCCCGCCAGTACTGGCGCACGTCGTCGGGCGGTGGTTCGATGGGGGGACCGACCCGCCCCGGGGTGTTGTTCAGCGCGTCATACCACGCCGGCCTGGCGTTGGCGTGGTGGTTGTACATGCTCCAGACCACGTCCCGGGCGTCCCGCGCCACGTAGAGGTACTTCGCTCGCGGCGAGTAGACCAGGGCGTCGAGCGGCAGATGGGTTTTCAGGAAGCGGCGGTGAGTCTGCGCTTCCAGCTGCGCGAATTTGTCCGCTTTCGGCACGATGCGCAGATCCACCCAGGGAGAGAGGTTGGCCGCCTCCAGGGCGGGATCGCCACCGAACACGAGCTGCCCGACGATCTGCTGCATCCAGGTGGTGCCGGCCTTGGCGTAGGTGGCGATCACGATGTCGTCGTCGCGGAACCCAAAGTCGTTCCAGACGGTCGAGTCGAAGTGGTGATTGTGCAGTTCGCGGGTTTTGCGGGGCCAGGTTGGCGCGGAGTCTGTTGTCATCGTATCGTCAACGCAGGATGAATAAAGGCCGTGGCGGCCGGGTGAACGCGGCGCCGCGAAGCGCATGCCGTCGGCGCGGCGCAGCCGCACCATAATAGATTGCCTGGTGCGGGTGAGGCGCGTCCGGCGTCCTCGCCGGTGCGCCATGGCGCCGGGCAGGCGCAGTGGCCCGTGAACGGAGGTTCGGTGTCCTTACGGTGTGCGGTATGAGCGTGGCGGGCAGGGGGGATGCAACCACCTTCGCGGGTCTGCGGATCGCCGACTCGCCCCTTGCCCGGCGTTTGAGTCCCTGGACGCTGAAGGACGAATCACGCCTGGTCGAGGCGCTGCTTCCCGAGGCGCGCAGTGACCCCGCCTCGATCCGCGCCATCGAACAGACGGCGGCGGGTTGGGTCGAAGCCGTGCGCACCGAGCGTGCCGGCTCCGGCCCGCTGGACGCCTTCCTCGAAACCTACGACCTCTCCACCGAGGAGGGGGTGGGGTTGATGTGCGTGGCCGAGGCGCTGCTGCGCATTCCGGATGCGGATACCGCCGACCGGCTCATCGCCGACCGGCTCGCGGACAAGGACTGGGAGCGCCATCTCGGCGAGAGCCACTCGCTGTTCGTCAACGCCTCCACCTGGGGTCTGATGCTCTCCGGACGGCTGGTCAGTCAGGAGACGCTGCACCGCCGGACGCCGGGCGGTCTGCTGCGCGGTCTCGCCGCGCGGTTGGGGGAGCCGGTGGTCCGCACGGCCATCTCCCGGGCGATGCGCATCCTGGCGCGCCAGTTCGTGGTGGGCGGCACCATCCACGCTGCCCTGCAACGGGTGGCGGATCACCCGGCGGGCGGAAACGGCTACTCCTTCGACATGCTCGGCGAGGCGGCGTTGACCGCAGAGGACGCGGCGCGCTACCGCCAGGCGTACGGCCGTGCGATCGAGGTGGTGGGTGCGGCGCCGGCCAAGGGCCCGCTGCGCCACGGCGTGTCGGTGAAACTCTCGGCGCTGTCGCCGCGCTTTGAAACGTTTCAGGTTCCACGGGTCACCGGCGAGGTGGTGGAGGCGCTGCGGGAACTCGCGCTGCTGGCGCGGGAGCGCAACGTGCCCCTCACCGTCGACGCCGAGGAGGCCGACCGGCTTGTGCCCACCCTCGCCGTATTCGAGGCGGTCTACCGCGACGCGGGCCTGGCCGGCTGGGAGGGGTTCGGGCTGGCGGTGCAGGCGTACCAGCGCCGCGCCGGGGAGGTGCTGCGTTTCCTGGTCGAGCTGGCCGGCGCCGTGGGGCGGCAGATTCCGGTGCGCCTGGTCAAGGGCGCTTACTGGGACACCGAGATCAAGCGCGCCCAGGAGCGGGGGCTGGACAGCTTTCCGGTGTTCACCCGCAAGGTGAACACCGACGTCTCGTACCTCGCCTGCGTGCGGCGGATGTGCGCCGCGGCGGGACGCCTGTTGCCGCAGTTCGCGACCCATAACGCCCACACCATCGCGTACGTGCTGCACCATGCGCCGGCCGGGCTGTCTTTCGAGTTTCAGAGGCTGCACGGCATGGGGGAGGCGCTGTACCGGCAGGTGGCGGCACGCGCCGGGCGCCGGGTGCCGTGCCGGGTGTACGGGCCGGTGGGTACGCACGAGGATCTGTTGCCCTATCTGGTGCGGCGGCTGCTGGAGAACGGCGCCAACACCTCGTTTGTGCATCGCGTGCTGCATGAGGAGATGACGGCGGTGGAACTGGTGCGCGATCCGGTCGCGCGTGCCGCGGCCCAAGGATCCAAGGAGAATCCCCGCATCGCTCAGCCGCCGGTGCTGTTCGGCGCCGAACGGCGCAACGCCGCGGGGCTCGATCTGCACGACGGCGCGCTGCTGGGCGAACTGGCCACGGCGATGGAACGGACCGCTCGCCAGCACGACAGCGCCGCTCCGGTCATTGACGGAGAAGTCCTGCAGGGCGGCGAGTGTTGGCTGTCGCGTAACCCGGCCGACCGCCGGGTGGTCCTGGGCCGGGTGACCGCTGCCGGACCGCAGCAGGCCGACCGCGCGGTGGCGGTCGCGGTCGACGGTTTCGCCGTCTGGAACACCACCCCGGTGGCGCAGCGGGCGGCGGCGCTGAACGCGGCGGCGGATTTGTTCGAAGCGCACCGCGCCGAACTGATGGCGCTTTGCATTCGCGAGGCGGGCAAGTGTCTCACCGATGCCCTCGCCGAGGTGCGCGAAGCGGTCGATTTCCTGCGTTATTACGCCGTTCAGGCGCAGCAACTCATGCAGTCGCCGGTGGCATTGCCCGGTCCGGCCGGGGAGCACAATGAACTGCACCTGGAGGGGCGCGGCTGTTTTGTCTGTATCAGCCCCTGGAATTTCCCGCTGGCGATTTTTACCGGGCAGGTTGCGGCGGCGCTGGTGACCGGCAACACCGTCGTCGCCAAGCCGGCGCCGCAGACGGCGCTGATAGCGGCGCGGGCGGTGGCGCTGCTGCACCGTGCCGGGATCCCCGGCAGCGCACTCCAGTTCACGCCGGGCGACGGGGCCCTGGGTGCGCGGCTGGTGGCGAACCCGCGCCTGGCCGGGGTCGTGTTTACCGGTTCCACTGCCAGCGCGCGGTCGATCTATCGGGCGCTCGCGGCGGGGCAGGGTCCCATCCCGGCGCTGATCGCCGAGACCGGCGGGGTCAACGCCATGGTGGTGGACAGCACGGCGCTGCCGGAGCAAGTGGTGCGCGACGCGGTACAGTCCGCCTTCAACGCCGCCGGGCAGCGCTGTTCCGCGCTGCGCCTGTTGCTGCTCCAGGAGGAGATAGCGGATCCTGTGGTCGCGCTGCTGTCCGGCCATATGGCGGAGCTGAGTCTCGGCGACCCTGCCAAGCTGCACACCGACGTGGGACCGGTGATCGACTCCGCGGCCCGGGAACGGTTGCTTGGCCATCGGCAACGGATGCACGCGGCTGGCCGGGTTCTGTACGAGTGTCCCGTGCCGGCGGGCCTGGAGAACGGTACCTTCGTGGCGCCCCTGCTGGTGGAGTTACCTGGCGTAGCGGACCTCGACGGCGAGCACTTCGGGCCGATTCTGCACGTGGTGCGCTTCGCCGCGGACGAACTCGATGGGATGCTCGAAGCGGTCGCCTCGCTGGGCTACGGCCTCACCTTCGGCATCCAGACCCGCATCGAGCGGCGTGGCCGGGATATCGCCCGGCGGGTGCCGGCGGGTAATGTCTATGTGAATCGCAATCTCATCGGCGCGGTGGTGGGGTCCCAGCCGTT
>JAYZWP010000344.1:0-3848 GCA_036142245.1 Pseudomonadota bacterium
TTCGCACGCTCTGCCATACCCTGCCGCTGCACAATCCCCTGGTTCTGGCGGGGGAGATCGCCGAAGCCGACATTCTGACCGGTGGACGGCTGGAAATCGGAGTCGGCCGCGGGCACGGCTGGTTGTATATGCCGGCCAGCATCCCGTTCAATGAAAGTCAGGGTCGTTACGAGGAGTCGATGGAGATCCTGCGGCGGGCCTGGACCGAAGAGCGTTTTTCCTTCCGCGGCGAGTACTACTCGGTGGACGATGTGCAGGTGGTGCCCAAGCCGCTGCAGCGGCCCTACCCGCCGATCTACATGACCGGGACCAGTGGCGCGACCTTCCGTATTGCGGCAAAAAACGGCTGGCGGATCTGTTCCGGTGGTCCGGCACCTATCGACGTGTTCCGCGACGGATTCAAGGCGTATCGCGAAGGCTGCGAAGAATTTGGCACGCAGCCGCACGTCGGCTATGTGCGCGCGGTGTTTCTTGCCGACGACGAAGACACCGCGCACCGAGAGGCAAGGGAGGCGATCCTGAACTTCTACGCCTTCAACGTGAAGCCTCACGACTCACTGCAGGGAGACGAAGAGATCAAGCGCAAACTCAAGGAAGCCGGCTACGGCTTCTACGCCAGCGACCTGCTCCAGCAGATGAAGCAGCTCTCCTACGACGACATCATCGATCAGGAGATGGTGTTCGTCGGCACGCCGCAGAAGGTGGCCAATCAGCTCACTGACCTGCATGACCAGTGGCAGTTCGACGAGTTCTCCATCGTCAGCCACTACGGTGACATCGCGCCGCACCAGGCGTACCGTAACCAGGAGTTATTTGCTCGGCGCGTGATCCCGGCGTTTCGTTGAGGTGTCCGGTATGTCGACCGTGCGCTGGGGAATTCTCGGATGCGGGTTCATCACCGGTCAGGCGATCGCTCCCGCACTGCAGGCACTGGGAAATGCGACTCTGCACAGCGCCCTGAGCCGGGATCCGACTAAAGCCGATGCTTTTTGCGCCCCATACGGGGCGATCGGCTCCGCGGATCGGGACCGGTTTCTAAATGATCCGGAGCTGGATGCAGTCTACGTCGCGACCCCAAATTTCCGGCATGCGGAGGATGTGATTGCCTGCGCGGTTGCCGGCAAACATGTGTTGTGCGACAAACCGCTGGCGGACGATGCGGTGCAGGCTGCCGCGATGGTGGAGGCCTGCGCCCGGGCGGGAGTCAAGCTGGGGGTGGGGTTCCAGTTGCGGTTTCATCCGGCGCATCTGGAGATGAGGCGCCGGATCGGCGCCGGTGACCTGGGTACGCTCTCCCATGCGGCTGCCAGTATGTGTTTTAGATATCCCGATGGGCCGTCTGAATGGCGCAAGGATCTGCGTCAGGCGGGCGGGGGATGGGCTACCAACGACTTGGGTTCACACCTGGTCGACCTGCTGGTGTCGCTGCTCGGACCGGTGCGCCAGGT
Source organism: Pseudomonadota bacterium (assembly GCA_036142245.1). Taxonomy (GTDB): domain Bacteria; phylum Pseudomonadota; class Gammaproteobacteria; order Immundisolibacterales; family Immundisolibacteraceae; genus JAYZWP01. The sequence goes on from JAYZWP010000344.1 coordinate 1,449, forward strand.
GCACGCGGTGCTGAGCCATCGGGTGTACGGGTACGCTGGCGAGGATCTGGGCAGCGCGCTGCTGGAATTCGATAATGGCGTGGTTGCTACGTGGGTCTGCTCCACCGGGACCAACGCCCCGGCCAGTCAACTCGCCGTATTCGGTTCCGACGGTTACCTCCAGGCGGAGGGTACCCTGGGTTTGGTTCCGGGCGGGACGCTTACCGCTGGAGATGGTACGCGAGCGCAGGGTCTCGACTACGCATTCGATCATCCCACCCTCTACCATGCCGAACTGAACGCCTTCAGCGAGGCGATACGGCATGACGAACCTTATGCGGTGCCGGGAGAGGACGGCCTGAGCGTCGCCAAGGTGCTCGACGCGGTGCGCCGGTCGGCGAACGAGCGACGCGCCGTTACGGTGACGTGATCGAACTGCTGCACGACAATTCAGTTAGGTAAGTTCCGGGCCACTCCGAGTTTCCTTCAGGTTTTCGGGAGGTACGCATGCCGACAACAGGGTCGCACGGGTCTGTATCGCCTCTGCATGAGATGGCAATTGCGGACCTGCAACACGATATGGCGGCCGGGACGCTGGCGGGCGTCGACCTGGTTCGATATTTTCTGGACCGCATTGAGGCGCTCGATCGCGCCGGTCCGGCACTGAATGCCGTCAGGGAAGTGAATCCGGCCGCGTGCGACATCGCCGCGGAACTGGATGCCGAGCGTGCGGCGGGCCAGGTACGCGGACCGCTCCACGGCATCCCGGTACTCCTGAAGGACAATATCGCCACGGCCGACGGCATGGCCTGTAGTGCAGGTTCTTTGGCGTTGGCGGAATTGCGCCCGTTGGTTGACGCGGCCATCGTGCGGCGGCTGCGTGACGCCGGGGCGGTCATCCTCGGCAAAGCGAACCTCACCGAATTCGCCGACTACCTGGGTGATGTCATGCCGTCGGAATTCAGTTCTGCCGGCGGCATCGTCAAACATCCCTACGGCAAGCGTTACGACCGAGGGGGCGGTTCCAGCATCGGTCCGGCTTGTGCGGTTGCCGCCGGCCTGTGCACCGTGGCCGTCGGTAGTGAAACCCAGAACTCTCTGCAGACACCGGCGGCGAACTCCGCCGTGGCGGCTATCAAACCCACTGTCGGGCTGGTGAGTCGCAGCGGCATCGTGCCGCTCGCCATCAGTCAGGACACGGCAGGACCTTTAGCCAGAACGGTCGCGGACGCCGCCATGCTGCTCGGTGTTCTCGCCGGTGTGGATCTGTCCGATTCCATCACCCTTGATGGTGGCCCCCATCGCCATGCCGATTACACCCGGTTTCTGGATGCGGGAGCGCTGCATGGAGCCAGAATCGGTGTGCCGCGTTCGCAATGTTTCAACAAGGCCGGGCGCGCGGCGCACGACGCGGTGACCGAACAAGCCATCGCCACATTGCGCGCGGCGGGAGCCATCATCGTTGATCCGGCGGACATTCCGACCGCTGACGAGCTCGCGGCGCTGCGGTCCAGCGTGTTCCCGCGCGAATTCAAGGCGGGGCTGAACGCCTTTCTCGCAACCATGGGGGAGGCGTCGCCGATGAGAACGCTGTCTGACGTGATTGCCTTTAACGCTGCCCATCCGCAGGAGTGCCTCCAATACGGGCAGGTGCTCGCACAGAACGCGGAAGCGACCGACGGTCTCGATAACCCGGTCTACCATGCGGATCGGCTGCGTGATATCACGCTGTCGCGAGAACTGGGAATCGATGCCGTGCTCGAACGGTATCGGTTGGACGCGCTGCTAACCCCCGCTGGTGCTGTCGCCAAGGTGACCGGCAAGGCGGGTTATCCGGTGGTGACCGTCCCGGCTGGATTCACCGATGCCGGTGACCCCGCCGGTATCAGTTTTGTCGGTACGGCTTGGAGCGAGCCACGGCTCATCGCACTGGCGTACAGCTTCGAGAAGACCGGCGCGTATCGGACCGCACCGAAGTTCAGTTTCAGTTAGCGCGATCGTTCCGGCACGACGTCGGCCGGGATGTCAATCCGAGGGAAGGCGATTCAGCGCTGCAGGGCTTGCGCCGCTGTTTCAGGCGGGTGTCGCCGGCATCGCGTCAAACCTTAACCTGCGACCGGGGCGCGGAGATGGCACGCCATCAGCAACTCGCCCGCGACCGGAAGATCGCTATCCATTGCGCCGACCCGCACAGCCCCCGGCAGCGGGGCAGCAACGAAAATACCAACGGCCTGCTGCGCCAGTACCTGCCCGAAGGTACCGGGCTGTCCACCCGCTCCCAACGGCAACCCGATGACATCGCCCGGGAGTCAACACCCGACCCAGCAAAGCCCTCGACTTGCTCATGCCCATCCCGGCCTATCAGCAGCAGATCGATAACCTGCAACCCAAACGTTGCGCTCGAGGGGGAGACCAAGGTCT
>JAYZWP010000345.1:0-9422 GCA_036142245.1 Pseudomonadota bacterium
CAATACGACCTCGCCGGGCGACTCTTGACCCAAAGCATTGGCACCGAAAGCCTGAGCTATACCTACGATGCCGCGGGCAATCTCAAGACCCAGCAGATCCACACCATCGATGCCAACTACAATTACGATGCGCTGCATCGCCTCGACGACGTTGACTATCCCGGCCTTGGCTCGACCATTGACTACACCTACGACGCCAACGGCAATCGCATCCGTGCAGTCTTCGATCAGCCGGTGACATTCGCCTACGCACCGGCTAGCAACCGCATGACACAGATCGACAGCACCCCTGTCATGCTGGACGCCTCGGGCAACACGCTGTTCGCCGCCGGACGCACCCACGCTTACAACAGCCAAGGGCGGCTTACCGTAACCAACAACAGTGTCAATGGCCTCACCACCGTCACCTCACACGACGTCTGGGGCCGACGCATCCATAAAATCGTGAACGATGCCCAAGATCCTGTTTCGACAACGGTTTTTCACTACGATTTAGCCGGGCAACTCATCGCCGAAACCGACATCACCGGGAACGCAATTCGTAACTACATCTGGCAGGGTAGCGAACCGATCGCACAACAGACCCCGGATCAAAGTGGCTTGGTCTACTTGCACACCGATCACGTCGGGACGCCACGCCTGGCGACCGACACCAATGGCACCATCGTCTGGCGCTGGCTAAGCTCGCCCTTTGGAAACCTGGCACCAGTAGCGGACCCCGACGACAACGGCCAGCTCACCACCGTGAACCTGCGCCTCCCGGGCCAGTACTTCGACAACGAAACGGGGCTGCACTACAACTACAAGAGATACTACGACCCGCACACGGGACGCTACCTCACATCTGATCCAATAGGCCTAGACGGCGGTCTGAATACTTACCTCTACGCGAACGCGAACCCTGTTAGATACATTGACCCTATGGGCGAAAGCGCAGTCGCAGGAGTATTACCTTTTGCAGGTGGTGCAGCGGCTGCGGATGGTCCATTGCCAATCGGCGACCTAATTGCTCTTGGCCTTCTGGGCGGTGCCGCGATCTATGATATGTGCACTGAAAGTGACGAAGAAAGAGAGGAACGTTGCGAAGAAAATCTGAAAAGAGACTTGGAAACTTGCAAGGCTCTTGGTAAGAGAGGCGGCAAAGCCGCATATAGAGTATGCGAGCAGCAGGCAATGCTTAGATACAGTAATTGCCTGGCTGGGAGGGATGACGGTGCGCCGTTACCACCGTGGGGCGATACCTACTAAGTCATGAGCACGATAGCGATGAAGGAAAAGAGACCAAGACGAGGTTTACTTGTTTGCGCTGCGAAATCTGATGATGGAGCGATGCGGATCACGTTAGATGATGTCGCTAGAAAGAATGGCGATGCTTCACGTTGGGATATGGACTGTTTTGTCACGTCAAAGGACTACGATGAAAAGCGTTTTGATGAGCTGGATTTTGATGAGAAAGAACTTGCAGATTTTGGTTATTACATTCTTTCCCGGCTTTACGCTTTCAAAAAACGCGGCGACTTGTAAATAGCTGAGAAAACCCCACCCACGCCCCGCTGACGCGGGGCTTGTCGTTTTAAGCACCTTGTTGTCAGCCTTGCGCTGCCTGCTGTTGCTTGATCAGTGCATCGAGCATCTCGGTAATAAACTTCTGCTTGGTCCTGGGCATCATGCCGATCTGTTCAATCTGCCGTTGCAGAATGGATGCCGGGCCACGCTTGGCGGGTAGCTTCTCCATCCCCACTAGCTCTTCCAGCGAGACGGCAAACAGCTTGGCCAATATCGGCAGCATCGAGGCCGGTATCTTCCGCGCCCCTGACTCGTAGGCGGCGATTAGCTGCTGCGAAATCCCCAGCGACTCGGCCAACTGCGTCTGGGTAATGCTCGCCTCCTTGCGCAGCTGGGCAACGCGCTTACCGAGCTTTTTGAAAAAAATCTTGTCGTCCTGGGTCATCTGTTCATCCAGCAGGCTGTAGGTGATCGATGGCATGAGGATAACCCTGGAATTACGGTGACAGTTTACTAATTCCACTCAATCAGCCATCAGTCCTGTCCGCCTGACTACCCTCATCCCCGTTCAAACCACCGCGGTGAACAACGCCACCCAAACCATCCGTCCAAAAGGCTCACAGGTGGATCGCACTTTCGACAGTTTCGGTAACGGGCTTGATTGGCCAAAGAAGTTACGACCTGCAGAGAAGCTTGACCCATCAGTTCCTCAAGACCCCGGCCGACGAAAAACAATAGCGAGGAACAATAGGAGACAGACCATGGTTCGTGAGCAACCGCGACCTGAGCCCCGACTTCCCTCCAAACATAATTGGAGTCCGTGGGGTGATATTGGCCCTTTCGGGACGTTGAGTTCAAGCTGAAAAAGGGGTGTAACCCTTTTCAGCTTGTGCGGCGAATTGAGCTGGTGTTGCGCCTTGGTGGGCGGAATGCGGCCGGTGGTGATTGTAGTCATACCGCCATGCTTCGAGGACTTGTTTGGCGTGCGATAGCGAGGTGAACAGCGTCTCGTTGAGACATTCATCGCGCAAGCGTCCGTTGAAGCTCTCGACGAAGCCGTTCTGACTCGGCTTGCCCGGTTCAATGGAGTCGATCAGGATGCCGCGGGCCTGGCACCAGCTGGCGAACACTCCGCCCAGGAACTCAAGGCAGACATCTGTTACGACACCCACCTGTACGCCAGGATCAGGGGCTGACGGCAGCCTTCAGTGCGCGAAGGGGCTTCCGGTGTCCTCAGGAACATACTTCAACGCCTTGAGCATCGGGATGAAATCGGCGGCGTCCCACTCCTCGAAGTTCATGCCGTCCTTGATGCGCATGATGTGAATCATCTCGACGTAGATGTGCTTCCCGCTCGGCGGCACACCGTTGATCTCGCCCACCGGTTTCAGACCCAGCCGCATGCGGCTGACCACCCGGTCCCCCTCGGCGATCTGGTCGTAGAAGGTGCGGTCGAAGTCGGTCAGCACCTGCTGGATGCGCATGTTCATCTCCATGTGTTTTTCCTTATCCATGGGTTCGTCCACGGTGGGGAGATGAAACTTGTGATCCGGGTGGAGCATGTCGCGCATCTCGTCGAATCGCTTCGCGTCCATGGCGGCAAAGAACTCCCGGACGAATCGTTTGTTGGCTTCAAGTTGGTCGGACATGGCGAACCTCCTGGGGTTTTTCGTCAAATGCTCACTTCGTAAGCCGTCGGGTCCGCGGCCTGGGTACGGCGCCGGAACTCGTCCATGGTGTGGGGCCACTGGGTGACGATGCGCCCGGAGGGCGCACGGTAGTAGGTGCTGCAGGGCGCGTGCCACACCGCGACGGCATCGATGTCCTGCTGCAACGCCGCGTTGTATTGATCCATCACCTCCTGACGCACGTCGAGCCAGGCGATTCCCTCTGCGTCCATGCGCTCCAGTTGGCGCAGGATATAGCCCACCTGCTGCTCGATGGCGTAGATGATGGACCCGGTGTTGGTGTTCGGACCGTACAGCATGAACAGATTGGGAAACCCGGCGGTGGTGATACCGAGATAGGCCTGGGCGCCATCGTCCCAGGCGTCGTGAATGGATATTCCGTCGCGGCCGACCACGTCGATGGCCGACAGGAACCGGGTGGTCTGAAAGCCGGTCGCCATGATGAGCACGTCGGCCGGTCGCTCCTGGCCGTCCTGCGTCACGACGCCGGTGTCTGAAATCCGTGCGATGCGCTCGGTGACCAGTTCCACATTGGGGCGATTGAAAACCGGGTAGTAGTTGTCCGAGAAAAGTGGTCGCTTACAGCCAAACGGGTGGTCCGGGATCAATCGCTGACGAACGTCGGGATCTCTCACCTGGTCAATCGCCTCGCGCACCGCCGCTTCCGCCTGCGCGGGAAATTCGGGATTGCTGCCGGTAATCAGGGCGTTGAGAAAATCGAACACCTCGGTGCGTACCGCCTGAATGGCCGCGGGGTCATCGCGAAAGCGTGCCAGATCCTCCGCCGTGTAGGGCACATTGCCCTTGGGCAAGACCCAGTTTGCGGTGCGCTGGAACAGGTAAAGCCGATCCGCCTGCTGCGCCACGTGCGGCACCAGTTGCACGGCACTGGCGGCACTACCGATGACGCCCACGGTACGCCCGGCAAGGTCGAGGCCCTGCGGCCAGCGGGCCGAGTGAAACAGGCTGCCGGCAAACTGGTCCCGTCCCGGTATCTCCGGCCAGGCCAGCCTGTTGAACATACCCATGGCGCTGATCACAACCCGACCCCGAACCACGCCGTCTTCCGTATCGGCATGCCACAGCGCCGTCTCCTCCTGCCATTCGAGGGATCGCACGGACGTCTTCAGACGGATATGCGGCCAGAGGCCGAACCGCTCCACGCACGCCTCGAAGTACCCCTGGATATCGCGTTGACCAGAAAAGGGATGCGGCCAATCCGGGTTCAGCGCGAACGAGTAGGAATAAAGGTGGGACTTGACGTCGCATTCAGCCCCGGGAGACCGGTTGTGCCACCAGGTGCCGCCAACGCCGGCGGCCTGTTCGAGGATAACGAAGTCGTCGATGCCCGCCTGTTTCAGACGAATACCGGCACAGATGCCACCGGGTCCCGCCCCGATGATGACAACGCGATGCCGGGTACTGCGGTCTTCGGTCATGGAACTCTCCCTCGATGATCCGGCGCGCGGTTACGCGCCGATCGGTGTGCGCGCCGCCCGGAAGTTAGCCGGGTACGCGTGCGATGTTTCTCCCGAGCGCCGGCACCGACATCACCGATTCGCGGGCGGACGGCCGGCGGTCAGGCGACGGTCACGTTCTCGACGTCGCGCGGGGTGTCGCAATCCGGATCGCCGAGCTTGCCCTCGAATTCAACACAAACCCGTATTTCATCCCTGCTGGCACGCTTCAGAAGGTCGTAGAAGCGGTTCGCATCGGGATCATCATGCTCTTCGAACACGACACGCACCGTACACGCCTTGGTTCCGGCGCTTACCCGGAAATACTCGTAGGCTGTCCCACCGGCTTCGCGCTTCAGCCAGGTCACCCTGGTGGCCGGGCAGATGCTCTGCGAAAGCAAGCCAAGAGGCGACGGCGCCGGTGAATCCATTTGCGCCTGTACCAACCCGGGCGCGGCCGCACCCGACAGCGAGGAGCTGCGAGTCGCCGCCAGGCCGCGTACGGCGCCCCGCGCCTTGCCCTGTTGCAACACATGCGTCAGTTCATGAGCCAGCAGCCGACGGCCGGAGACGGCGTCCGGTCGGTACTGTCCCGCGCCGAAAACCAGGTCCCGACCCATGGTGAAGGCGCGCGCATTAATGGAAGCGGCCAGCCGCGACGCGGTCTCCCCGTCATGGATCCGAACCGACGCGAAGTCCGCGCCAAAGCGCGGTTCGAAGAAGGCCCGTACCGACGGCGGCAATGCACGCCCGGATGCACCGGACAACTCGCTGCGGGGCAGGCCTGGCAGAATTGCGGCCATATCGCTGTTGCTGGTTTTCTTCGCCTGCACCACCTCCTCTTCCTCAGCGCAGGCGGCGCAGGCCCGCTGCAGCCCGCTGTTGCCGCCGACCGCGGAAACCGCATCCGGCAGCCGGGACGCCTGCGCGCCGGCGGCCTCCGGCATGCTCAGCACCACATCGGCGATCCGGTCGGCCTCCCTCTCCAGGGGGTCATCCACGCGACCCGCCGTCGGGTACGGCTGAACGACCGGCAGGCTTGGCGCGTAAACCGGAAGGGTGGAAAAACTCCAGCGCACCGGATCGCTCTTGGTCTCGCCCAAGGAACTTCTCATGAACGCCCCGTGCGACAACTTGCCGTCGGCCCCTTTCGCCGCCCGGGGGATGAAATTGGATGACCTCGCCTGCCCCGGGCATCGCCCGGTAACCAACCGCTCTCTCGTCATGACACCCCCCGGATAAGCCTTCGACCCAACCGGCGAACGGCGTTCGAACGACAACCGCCATCCGTGTGGCGGCCGGTGCGGACAGCCTGTGCTTTTCGGCCCGCTGGCGGAATCTCCCACCACTGCGCCCGTCCCGTCAACTCAGGCGATTCCCAGTTCCTTCAATTTGGCTACCAGCCACTCCTTACGTTCTTCGCTGACCGGTTGTACCGGCGCCAGGACGTGACCACCGTGCAAACCGATGGCGTCATACCACGGCTTGAGGATGGTGAAGGCAGACGCATAGGTCTTGGTACGGGCAAGTTCCCACACGGTCATGTCCTCGATAAAACCGGACGCCGGGCGCAGTGATTTCCAGATCGCGTAACCCTCGTCGAGCTGACCGGCTTCCGCCAGCGCCTTGTACTCCTGGATCTTCGGCCGCAGCTTGCCGAATACGGTGTAGTAGTAGGCCGCCCACTGAATGAAGGGATATCCCTCGCGCAGGTCGTCGAAAAAATACTGCTCCATCGGTTCGCTGACGAAGAAATCATCCCGCAGTTCACGACGCAGTTTGTAGGTATCGGACCGGCTGAGACTTCCCTGCTTTACGCCAACGATGGTCTCGATGTCCGCCAGCCGCTGCAGCAGTTCCAGGCTCAGCACGGTGCCGGACACCGGCGTTCGGTAGAGGATGATGGCCGTATCGACGCGGTCGGTGAGGTACTTGTAGAAGGCGTAGATCTCGTCGTCCGCCTTGAGCTGTACCGCCGGGTTCATCACCTCCGCGCTGGTGTAGCCCAGACTGTTGGTGAACTCGATCTTCTCCACCGCCTGGCGGGCACTGGGATCGAGAATGATGGTGGACAGCTCCAGCCGTCCCTGATTGGCCTCGGCGATCACCTCGTGATACCGCATCCACTCGGATAGCGTGAGGTTCCACGCCTCCGCAATAAATCCGCCTACCACGATCCCGTCCATGCCCATCTCCACGAAGGCATCGATGTTATGGCGCAGCTTCGGCTCGTCGAGAGTGCCGTCGGCGGTGAAGGGGGTGAGGGGGGCATCGAAAAACCCGCGCAAGGTCTGCGCCGCCCACGACTTCGCTTCGGAACGTGTGTAGTCCATGGTCTCCTCCTGGCCCGGTTGGCACCCGGTGTCCTGTTCTTTACCGGATCGGCGCAGCGCCGCTTCCTGACGCGATACTATACCGTCGTGACAGGTCCGCGGGAGTCAGCGGGCCGGCGCGCTGGATTGGATCAGGGAGAAGCTCATGCTGGCATTCGTTGCGACCCTGGCGGTGAAACCGGACCAGGTAGATAACTTCAAAACCACCATGGCGGAAGTGATTCCGCAGGTGCGGGCAGAACCGGGCAATCATCTGTATATCGGTCACCAGTCACCGGACGATCCGACCCGGTTCGTGTTCTACGAACAGTACACGGATCAGGCGGCCATCGAGGCGCACCGGGAGAACCTGGCCACCCTCGGCGTGGACCTGCACGCCCTGCTGACCGAGCCACCGCACATCGAGTTTCTGAACCTGCTTACGGCGTAGCACGCGCGGGGCAGCGCCCGGAACCCCGGCCACAACCTCGGTGACGCCGTCAGCCCCGGTCGACGCCCTGCTGTTTGACCTGGGCCAGGTGTTGATTGGCCTGTGCCCGGAGCGAACCGCAGCGCACTGGGGTTTGCGGCCTGATCTGGCGACACCCGCTCTTCTGGAGCGCATCCACCGGATACCGGCCTATCTGCGTCACGAAACGGGCCACGCCGGCTGGGCGGAATTCGCCGACGCCCTGCGGAACGAACTTGCGCTGGACGCGCCGAACGACCGGCTGCTCGCGGGCTGGATGGAACTGCTCGGACCGCCGGTTCCCGGGATGCTGGCATTGCTGCGCCGGGCCGCGGCGCGCTGGCCACTGTTTCTGCTCACCAACACCAACGCCGAACACCTGCCGGTCTGGCAGGAGCGGTGCGCAGACATGCTGGCGCTGTTCGAGCAACGGTTCGTCTCCTGCGAAATCGGGCTGCGCAAACCGGATGCCGCCTGCTTCCGCCATGTGGTCGCGCAAACCGGCGTACCGGCGGAACGCATCCTGTTCTTCGACGACTCGCCGCCGAACATCGCCGGCGCGGCGGCAAGCGGATTGCAGGCGGTGCGCGTAACCTCCATAGCCAGTGTCGAAGGCGCCCTTGTGTCTCTCGGCCTTGCGGCGCCGGAACGCGATCGGGCCTGACCGTGCCGGAACTGCCGGACCTCACCGTTTATCTGGAGGCACTGCAACGACGGGTGCTGGGTGAAGTGCTGGAAGGGATCCGCATCGTGAGTCCCTTCGTGCTGCGAACCGTCGATCCCGCGAAAGAGACCCTGGCCGGCCGAAGGGTCCAGCACCTGACACGCATCGGTAAACAGATCCTACTGACGCTGGAGGAGGACCACTTCATCGTCCTGCACCTGATGATCAGCGGCCGGTTGCACTGGAAAAAAGCGCGCGCCGCCATTCCGAAACGCAACGGTTTGGCCGCATTCGACTTCGCTTCCGGCAGCCTCATCCTCACCGAATCGAGTCGCAAAAAGCGCGCGGCACTGTATCTGCTGGAAGACCGTGAGGCACTCGCCGTGCTCGACCGGGGCGGCCTGGAGCCGCTGACCAGCGATGCGGAGAATTTCCGAACCGCCCTTCAAGCGCGTAACCACACGCTGAAGCGCGCCCTCACCGACCCCGCCGTTTTTGCCGGCATCGGCAATGCCTATTCCGACGAGATCCTCCACGCGGCGCGGCTTTCGCCGTTCAAGCAGACTCAAGCGTTGAGCGCCGATGAGATCCAGCGGCTGCATCGGGCCACGGTACAAACCCTGAGCCACTGGACCGACCGGTTGCGCCTGGAATGCGGCGACGGGTTTCCGGAGAAGGTCACGGCCTTTCGCGCGGGCATGGCAGTACACGGGCGGTACGCAGAGCCCTGCCCGGTGTGCGGCGCTCCGGTACAGCGCATTGTCTATGCCGAGAACGAAGCCAACTACTGCGCCAAGTGCCAGACTGGCGGCAAACTCCTGGCGGACCGCGCCCTGTCTCGCCTGCTGAAAAGCAACTGGCCGAAGACCCTGGAGGCGCTGGAGCGAGACGCCGGTTAGCCCCGGTGCGATGCCGGGTTACGCCCTGACGGGCTAACCCGGCCTACGATGAGTTACAACAAGCCCACAGCACCGCGCCGAGCGCGCAGTCGGTTGCAGGACGGATTATCGGCGACGCCGCATCACCCAGGGTTTTCCCCACCGGAGGCAGTCCCCTGTCTTGTAGGGTGGGTTAGCGGCAACGTCGCACCACCCAGGGTATTCCCCACCGGTGGCGGTGCCCTGTCTTGTAGGGTGGGTTAGCGGCAACGCCGCGTAACCCACCGCTTGCGCCATCCCCGCCGCCACCCACGGACCGGGCGACGGTGTCGAACGGACAACGCCACCGCGGATGCACCGGCCCGCCGGGTTACGCCCTGACGGGCTAACCCGGCCTACGACGAGCCAATACCCTGCGTCGAGCGCGTTCCTTTGCACGATGGATTAC